>DAOTAZ010000131.1:3784-8939 GCA_035382965.1 Chitinispirillaceae bacterium
CTATATAGGTTTTCAGTGCCTTGTTTGAGAGAATAATCGACTTGGATCCGTTCCGCAGGAAATCGGTTATGCGGATCTGGCCGCCTTTAATGTTTTTCCGGGTATGGAGCTCATTTTCGACATCTATGAGTTTGGAGTAGGACCACAGTCTGTCACTGAGGTTTTCAAAGCCGGATTCTTTTCCCGGCAGCAGACGGTTGATATCCTGGACAAAATACAACTGTCGTTTCAGAGGGGGAATCCCTCTGGGATCATCAATGGACTGTAATTGATCATTTACTTCCATCAATTTGCGCTGCAGGATCCCGACCTGATCAAATGAGTAGACGTAATTGAAGAAATGGAGATCTGCCTTCTCTCCGATTCCGGTCCGGATACATGGAGGAATGTACTGAAGTCCCAGGGGCGGGGTTGAACTGATGAAGTCGCTGAACCTTACAGGTTGATAACTCAGAAGGTGTTTATCGATTTCTGATGCGGCAAAATTCAGCCATCTGAAGGGATCTGATTCACTTCCCGCGTGAAGAGGAACCATGTACTGTAACGCTATGAATTTCGATTGCTGATTATCCAGCTTATCCTGTGAAAAGATCTGATTTACCCACCCTTTGAAATCTGTAGGAGCGGTTGTGGGATAGATGATATCTGTGGCGATCAGAGGCATCGAGTTACCTGCATATTCAGCCATCCAGTAGCCGCAGGCCGGCCTGCTCTGAGGCGGAAGCATTTCACGGCTGAGAATCGCGTAATCGATCCCGCATTTGCGGAGCAAATCGATAAAGGAGGGTTCCCAGTTGGAGAACGGGGGAAGGAAGCCGGCAGGTGTCTGACCTGTGAGTTCCGAGAAAACCTGCATTCCACAGGTGATATTATCTTTTGTTAAACTGAACGGAGAGAGGCTCAGAAACGGCTCGGTGTAGCCGGTCAGGATCCACTCCAGGGCTCCCTTTTTTAGAAGCTCTCTCAAGTTAGAAAGAAGGAGAGTATCTACGGTCTCAAGTATGTAAGCAGGCATGACAATGTTGAGTTTGAGATGAGGGTGGCTGGAGACGAGGGAAAGGAGATTATTTACGAACCTGTCTGAAGAATCTTTCAGTGCTGTCCGGGGAATCAGTCTGTTTTTAAATGGGTGCAGGAGAAGTGCTATGCTTTCTCGTTTCATACTACTCAATTTATAATTCTTCTGGATTTGTTTCAATGATGAAATTGATTTTCAGGTGTTGATGTTAACGGATTTAACTTGAAAAGGCAATTAGTAGCATTTATATTCTACTGTTTTAGTTTACGTCACGATTTTTTTATTCCATAAACAAACTGCGGAGGATAGCAAGATGCCAAAATACGTCTATTTCTTTGGTGGTGGTAGGGCAGATGGTAATGAGTCAATGAAAAACCTGCTTGGTGGTAAAGGTGCCAATCTTGCCGAGATGGCCGGACATCCAGCCCTTAAGTTACCGGTTCCTCCCGGTTTTACAATCACCACTGAAGTTTGCACTTACTACTATGCAAACAAGCGCAGTTATCCTAAAGAACTGAAGGGCCAGGTGGAAAAGGCTCTGGCTAACGTAGAAAAATTGATGGGGAAAAAGTTTGGTGATACCAAAAACCCGCTGCTTGTTTCTGTAAGATCCGGAGCCCGCAAGTCTATGCCGGGAATGATGGATACAGTTCTGAATATTGGTTTGAACGACAAGACCATCGAGGGTTTGATTGCCAAGACCAACAATCCAAGGTTTGCTTATGATGCATACAGACGTCTCATCATGATGTATGCTGATGTGGTGATGGAGAAAGCGGAAGGCCTGGAACCCCATGGCGGTAAAGGGATCAGGAAAATTCTTGATGAGATGATGGATGAGGTCAAGAAGGAAAAGGGCTATAAGAGCGATACAGATCTGACAGTTGATGAACTGAAGCATCTTGTTGTCCTCTTCAAGCAGAAAGTAAAGGATGTGCTGGGTCGTCCGTTCCCCGAAGATCCTTATGACCAGCTCTGGGGTGGTATCGGAGCTGTGTTCATGAGCTGGAATGGAAAACGTGCGGTTGAGTATCGTCGTATCGAGAAAATACCGGATGACTGGGGAACCGCTGTAAACGTCCAGAGCATGGTTTTCGGAAACATGGGTGAAGACAGCGCAACTGGTGTTGCTTTTACCCGCAATCCCGGAACCGGAGAGAACAAGTTTTATGGCGAGTATCTGACAAATGCTCAGGGTGAGGACGTTGTTGCCGGTATCCGCACACCTGCTCCAATCAACGACTATTCCAAGAACGAGCAGAGCAAGCATCTGCCCACTCTTGCAGAGAAGATGCCTGGGATTTACAAGCAGCTCGATGTTATCCAGAAAAAACTTGAGAAACACTACAAAGACATGCAGGATATCGAGTTTACCATTGAGAACGGTACCCTTTACATGCTTCAGTGCCGTGTCGGTAAACGCAATGGAGTTGCCGCTGTACGCATGGCTACCGAGATGTACAAGGAGAAGCTTATCGATGCAGAGACTGCTGTGATGAGAGTCGGTCCCAACCAGCTCGTTGAGTTGCTTCTGCCGATGATCGATCCTGCTGCTGAGAAAGCTTTGTCACCCATTGCCAAGGGACTTCCGGCTGGTCCGGGTGGTGCCAAGGGTAGAGCGGTTTTCACCTCTGAGGCTGCTGTAAAGTGGGCACAGAATGGTGAGAAGGTGATCCTTGTTCGTGAAGAGACATCACCGGAAGATGTTGACGGGATGCACAAGGCACAGGCGATTCTGACCTCAAAGGGCGGTATGACATCACATGCGGCTCTGGTGGCAAGAGGCTGGGGAAAATGCTGTGTGGTAGGCTGTGCTGATATCGAAGTGGGTGAAAATTCATTCAAGACCAAATCCGGCAAAGTGATTAAAGAGGGTGACTGGATTACCATTAACGGAACAAAGGGTCTGGTTTATGAGGGACAGTTGCCGCTGATCGATGTGGATCTTGAGCATAATACTTCCTACAATGATCTGATGAAGCTCTGTGACAAGTTCAGAGTGCTGAAGATCAGAACAAATGCCGACACTCCCAGAGATACCAAAAAAGCAGTTCAGTTCGGAGCTCAGGGTATCGGTCTTTTCCGCACCGAGCATATGTTCTACGGTGAGGGCAGTGATATGCCGCTTTTCCTGCTGCGCAAGATGATAATGAGCGGCACAAAAGAGGAAAGGGTTGCGGCACTGGAACAGCTCTCAGCTTTCGTCAAGAGAGACATCAAGGCGACAATGGAAGTACTCAATGGTCTTCCTATCACCATCCGCCTTCTTGACCCGCCGTTGCATGAGTTTGTTCCTCACACCGAGGATAAGCTTGCTGCTATGGCTGCTGAACTGAAAATCAGCCTTGCTGATGTCAAGAAAAGAGGGGATAGCCTCAAGGAAAACAATCCGATGCTTGGACACAGAGGTGTACGTCTTGGTGTGACCTATCCTGAAGTTTCTGAGATGCAGATAAGGGCGATTCTTGAAGCAGCCGGAGAGCTGATCAAAGAGGGAAAGAAGGCTTTCCCTGAGATCATGATCCCGGTTACCTGCACTGTGAATGAGCTCAAAAACCAGAAAAAGATCGTGGATAAGGTATATGCTGAAGTTTGTCAAAAGCTTGGGCTGAGGAAGATTCCTTTTATGTATGGAACCATGATCGAGATTCCTCGCGCTGCTCTTACAGCCAACAAAATGGCTGATGTGGCAGAGTTCTTCTCTTTTGGAACCAACGATCTTACCCAGATGGGTTTCGGGTTCTCCAGAGATGATATCGGAAGTTTCCTGCCCGATTATCTGAATTCCAAGATTCTTTCTGATGATCCTTTCCAGACAATAGATCAGGAAGGTATCGGGGAGCTTATCAGGTTTGGTATCGAGCGTGGCCGCAGCACACGTCCTGAATTGAAGGTCGGTATCTGTGGTGAGCATGGTGGTGATGCCGAATCAGTCAAGTTCTGTCACCGGGTCGGAATGAACTATGTTTCCTGTTCACCGTTCCGCATTCCGATTGCCAGACTGGCTGCTGCTCAGGCGGCTGTGGAAGAGAAGGTTGCTTCCAAAGCACCTGCCAAAAAGAGCGCTAAAAAAGCATCCGCAAAGATATCTTCTGCTGCAAAAAAAGTAGCTGCGAAGGCTAAGACTGCAGTTAAGAAACCTGCGAAAGCTGCTAAGAAGGTAATGTCTAAGAAGGCTGCCAGAAAAAGGTAAGCTTTCTTTAAAGTAGTAATTAAAAGGCAAGATTCGCGAAAAGCGTTTCTTGCCTTTTTTTTATCAGGTAGTCAGATAGAATGTGGCTTGTTTCTGATGGTAAGCACCCTCTTTATTCAGATAGCTGCGATATAGATGAAATTGTGAGACTGCAAACAGTTCTGTTGAAAACAGGCTGTTTTGAGCCATAAAGAGCGCTATTTTTTCCAATGGCGGTTCATTGAGACGGGCAATTGTGATGTGGGGATGAAACCGGCGCTGCTCAGGGACGATTCCGATGGAGTTCAAGGCGCGTTCGATTTTGCCCTGTAATCGGTACAGTTCCGGGTTTTCCGCGATTCCTGCCCATAATATCCGGGGATGCTTTCTGGGTGGAAAGTGACCAACTCCCTTTAGTGAAAGCTCAAATGGGGGCATTGAAATCGTTTTCAGAACTGCTGTTATCTGCTCTTCCATGATGTTGTCCACTTCTCCGATAAAGCGGAGTGTCAGGTGGATCTGAGAGTAGTCAACCCATTTAGCACCGGGGATTGCCATATAAAGATCTTCAATGTCGTCTTTGATGCGCTCCGGCAGATCGATTGAAATAAAAAGGCGGGCCATTGGACCTCCATTGTTATCGAGTTGGCCTTATTTTTGCAGATTTCCCCAGAATATATTATACCAGATCTATTTTATATACGTTTTTATCTCTGGAAAAGTAAAGGGCAGAGTATATGATTCCAGTCTTGAAAGTTTCACAAATGCGTCAGATAGACAGGGATGCCATAGGGGATAATGTAACCCTTGGTTATTCATACATGTTGAAGGCGGGAATGGGTCTTCTGAATCTGGCCAGGGAAATGGTTCCGGATAACAGGTCCGGTGAAATAGCTATTATCTGTGGTAAAGGAAATAACGGCGGAGATGGATTTGTCGTGGCGCGGTATCTGGCGCTGCGGAAT
>DAOTAZ010000132.1:0-8935 GCA_035382965.1 Chitinispirillaceae bacterium
TCTGTACTCCTTCCGGGAAAATGATGATGAGGTGGTGGAATCTTATAATGTTTACGCAAGGTCGCCGCTTAAACAGGAGAGTATTTCAGGATCGATGGGTGATAGCATAGATCTTGCCACAGAGCCGGTTGATGACCGTGATGTACTTTACCACTGGTCGTTCGGACGCAGTGTGATTGTGACTTCTGTGCCCCCCAGTACCAGAAGTGTGATAAGAACATCGGGGTCGGTGGAAACCGGAGAACTGTGGGTCACCGATCTTTCCGGAAAATACGCCTCTCCAAAGAGTGGCTTTTTTTACACACTTACCGATAATGAAGGCCCGGTAATTACAAGTGCCAACGAGGGAAGTGTCGGGAAGGACACTGTCATCGCATCGGAAAAGGACTTCTTCTTCAAGGCGTATATACGTGATTATGGTTCCGGTACAGTATACGGGGCATCCGCTGACAATCAGCCTTTCGATATCATCACAAATGATCTGTTTGTCAAGAAGATCGCGAGCCTGGATACCCTTCCCAGGCCCTGGCCGCTGATTGTGAGGGCAATTGATCCATTTTCAAATCAGACTGAAAAAATATTCTGGCTTCTCTATGACTCTACACTGGCAAAAGGAAATCCGCCTGGAATCACAGTGAGAGTTCCATTCAGGGACAGTATTCTGACTCCGGTAAGAGACTGGATAGTAATCGGTGAGATTGTAAACTACTCCTCTGATTCTCTTGATTTTTCCATGTGTGTGGAAGTAAACGGCAAAGTGCAGGGTGACACATTGGATGTAATGGGCAGTTACAGTGCTGACTGGAGCTTCCCGATCCATCTTGCATCTCCTGTCAACAAGGTAAAGATCCTTGTGCTTAACAGCAAAAAAGAGGTGGTCACAGAGAAGCAGTTTGTGATGATTTACGATCCGGATTTCACGGATACGCTTCCTCCGGTTCTGGTTGAATTGACTGTTGATGGAAAGCAGGTGCAGTCAGGAATACTGAGTGTAGAGAAAGACTCAGCTTTAATGCGTATTGTGGCATTTGATGAGGGGAAAGGGATAAGATCGGTCAGTATCAATGATGTCATAGTCAGGCAGACTTCACCATATATCTGGGAGAAGAAAGTCGGTGCGGCGCATTCTGAATGGGGTACACTTTACGAAGTTGAAATTACAGACAGCACAGGAAGAACAACTTCCAGAAGTGTCGTGCTCAGACAGAACAGGCCACCACAGATTGTTGACTTTCCCGATCCTCCTCTGCCCTTTATTGCAGGTGGTGTTTACGAGGATAATCTGATAGCCGTAGATGCTGACAATGATCTTATCACATATACAAAAATGAATGGTCCGCCATCGCTGACAATAAACCAGACCACTGGAAGAATCTTATGGACTCCTGCGCTTACTGATACCGGCACCTGGCAGGTTTCCATCTCTGTAAAGGATCTCTTCGAAGCTGTTCCCTATACTTTTGCAATCCGGGTGGTGGATTCATCCGGAATTCCTGACCCGGTACGTTTTTCTGTATCTAAGGATGATTTTCCGGAGCTGCTCGAGGCAGATAAAGACAGTTTGAGGAAAAAGCTGGCCACAGTTGCCGGGACAGGCAAACCTCCACTTCGCCTGAAGGTGGTTCGTAAAGCACGTGAAGAAACGGAAATGCCTGTTGTTGATGGGTGGCTGATCTGGAAGCCTTCCGTTGAAGACACCGGTTTTCACCAGTTTGTTATTACCGTTACCGATTCTTTTAAAAACGTTGATGCAATCTATCCATCTTTGAGAGTCGTACCTCCAAACCGCCAGTTTTCACTTTCTGTTGACTGGAAAGGAGAGTGGACTCCTGATTCATCTCTGGATCTGAGCAGAACAGATTCAATTCAGGACCTGATAATCAATATTTCGGATCCTGATAGCAGTGTAGAGATTTTCAGTGCTTTCCGTACACTTGGTGGTGAATCAACTGCAGTGGTTGTGGATTTGAACAAAATTATACTGAATATCGATCCGCTGAAGAAAACAAAAGGTCTGGATACTCTTACAATAAGTGTTACTGATAAAGCCGGGCACAGTGACTCTGTCAAATTTCTGATCTATTATGGTACTCCTCCTGAAAAACCGGTTGCTGTTTATCCCGACAGTGCGTCAGTGATAAAGGACAGTTCGGTAACTTTCAGATGGTCGTGTTTTGATCCGGATGGTGGTTCTTTGAGTTACGATCTGTTTCTGGCAATCGATGGAGGACCTTTCTTCAGGGAGGCATCCGGGTTGACAGATACTGTATATACAATAGAGAAGCTTCTCAGAGCTGGCACATATCAATGGAAAGTAACTGCGTCGGATATTAAATCATCCGCAACCGGCGATATCTCTTATTTCATCATGGATCAGGCACTGAGAGTCCGCTTTGAGACATCGATTGCAGATTTTCCCGGGTTTATGGAAACAGATGATGAACTGATAGTTATTCTGAGGACAAAGGATGGAACCGGAAGCGCTCCATTCTCATTTAAAGCCACGGCAAACTGTAATTCAGTACCGGTTTTGAAAGATACACTCAAGTACAGTCCGGAAACAGGTGATACCGGTTACTGTAATCTGATCATAACAGTAAGTGATTCTGCGGGAAATGGCGATACTCTCCGGGTGTTGATTCATATAGTACCTCCAAACCGTCCCTTTACGGTTTCCGATGATGTAGTTCTTAATGGCAGAGATGAGCTTGACCTGAGTGCTGCTGTTACACCGGAAACACTCACATTTGTAATCTCTGATCCTGATCCCTCTGATGTGGAACAGTATACTGTGGTAATTTCTCTGCTTAACAGCAGGAGGATCGAATCTGCGGGGCCGGATGGTATCATAAAGGTTATATTGGATCCTTTTACGGCGGATAAGGTAAGAGATACTCTTGAAATTGAAATCACCGACCGTGGTGGTAACAATTATTCGATACAGTATGCCATCTACTATGGTCTTCCTCCAAATGTCCCATCATCTCCACTTCCTGCAGATAACGGAATTGTCTACTCTTCAGATGTAAGTCTGTTCTGGAGTGGCGGTGATCCTGACAACAACCCGATAACCTACACTCTCTTTTATGGCTTATCCGGAGGAGAGTTAACCTGTGCGGGAGCATTAGAGGACACTTCTTACTATCTTCCTGAAATACAGATGGATACGATTTACAGATGGCAAGTAGTCTCATTTGACGGGCGGGATTCTGTGAAGAGCCCGGTGTGGACTTTCAGGACCAGATCTCAATTGTGCAGAGTATACTTTAACACCACTGTATCCGGAGCTAATGTTCTTGCCAATATTATCAGGTTCCCGGTAAAAATCGAGCTGGATTCAAATATTGATTTCTCTTCGATCTCCACTCCGTCACAACTCCGTTTTGAGAAGGTAAACGGTACCGCTCTTCCTTTTGAAATTGAAAAGTGGTCTCCTGAAGAAAAATCTGCTGTAATCTGGGTGTTGCTCGATACAGTATACGGCAACAACGGAAATCAATACATAGTAATGGACTACAGTTCTGAACCTTCACTGGAAAACAGTGCCGGGGTTTTTGGAGATTTCAGAGGTGTATGGCATATGACACCGGAATCGAACACTATCCCGGATGCAAGCGGGAGGAAAAATGATGGAACACTTGTCAGCATTGAGTCTTCCAATATAACAAAAGGAATAGCAGGTTCTGCAATATCCATAGATTCAGCAAGATATGTCGATATTGGAAACAGGCCGGATATGAGACTTGGAGCTTCTTTTACTGTTGAGGCATGGGTGTATCCAAATATGGGTTTTTTGCCGCCTGGCTCATATCAGCCGATAATTTCAAAAGGTAATCATTCTTACCATCTGGAAATCACAAACGATACCAGAAAGGTAGGAATGGTTGTGCATAGAGCTAATACATATAATTATGCACGCAGTAACGCCGCGCTTCAGAACTCAACCTGGTATCATGTGGCAGGGGTGTATGAAAACAATAGAATACAGCTTTATGTAAATGGGGTACTGCAGACTGAAATCGGTAATTCCGGCCCGCCTGATAACAGCACTTATTCTTTTCAGATAGGGCATGATGCCGAAGTGCCAGACAGATGGTTTCGGGGGATTATAGATGAGGTAAGGATCAGCTCTTCAGCGAGATCTGGGAACTGGCTGAAACTCTGTTATGAGAATGGAAGGCCGGGTTCAAATTTCGTGAAAATAGTCCCATAGTTGTTCTCTTTCTTTGATTCCTACCCATATATCATTTTAAACCAGTATCCGCAATTTCAGGGCTGAATTGCCCACTTTCTTATTTTTTCCATCTCCATAAATCAGGGATAAGATATGGCTACCAAAGGAATATTCTGTCTTGAGGGTTTGTGGGATAATGATTTAAAGCGGAAATCCACCGTTCAGCCTATTCTTAATATGCTTGAGGTGAACGATGGTGTGAAGTACATTCATCAGGATGTGGCTACAATAGAGGAGTTGGAGTTTTATCTTAAACAGTGGAAACAGGCAAGATACCGCAATTTTCCAATATTGTACCTGG
This sequence comes from Chitinispirillaceae bacterium, assembly GCA_035382965.1. Taxonomy (GTDB): domain Bacteria; phylum Fibrobacterota; class Chitinivibrionia; order Chitinivibrionales; family Chitinispirillaceae; genus JAAYIG01. The sequence continues at coordinate 4,536 of DAOTAZ010000132.1, forward strand.
CATTTCACGGGGAAAATGAGGCTCTGCTTATAGGAAAGGAAGAATACAGCCTGGATCGTCTGGGAGAGATGCTCTATGAGGCCTGCTATAATTCCATTGTCATGCTGGCATCCTGCAGCACGCTGAAAACCGACAGACGAAATCTGAAAAGGTTTTTAAGAAAAACAAAGGCGCTGGCACTTTGTGGATATAAAAGCAGGGTTGATTGGATGTTAGCTGCTGCTTTTGAACTGCTCCTTCTTTCGGAACTGCAGAAGATTGAGTTTTCCGGGAGGGGAATAGGGACTATTGAGCGTCAGGTGAAGTCTTTTGGCTCAAGTTTTTCTGATCTGGAGTTTTCGATTATAACAAAGAAGGAACTGAGATAAATCTGATGCTTCAAAAAAAAGTATATTTGCAGAGATCTGTATATTTCGAGTAACAGGAAAGTGGATAGACTGAAAATGATCAGGCGTTTGGCACATGTATGTCTGAATGTGAAAAATCTGGAGAGATCCATTGAGTATTATGCCAGATTGGGCTTTACTCCTCAATTCAGATTCACAAAAAATGGGAAACAGTTTGGGGCTTATCTGAAGATAGCTGATGGAAATTATATCGAGATTTTTGAGAATCCGGAGATTGATAAGGTCCAGGAAGGTGGCATTGCTCATTTTTGCCTTGAAACAGATGATATTGATTCTCTGATTAGAAAACTCTCCGTTGGTGGAATCGAGTTCACTAAAAAGAAGCTTGGTTGTGACAATACATATCAGATCTGGCTGACCGATCCGGACGGAAACAGATTTGAGGTTCACCAGTATACATCCGGCAGTTCGCAGAGGACAGGGGTCGATGTAGAAGCGGACTGGTAGTGTCAATTTTTATGGCTTTATTGTTAAAATTCATAGCTTTCCCTCTGTATCCCGTTGGCCTGACACTGATTTTACTCTCTTGCGGGCTTATCGTTACATGTTTTAAAAAGCGGTTTGGCGTTTATCTGATCGGCCTTGCTCTCTTTATCCTTTTTTTCTTTTCTTTTCCACCGGTAACACGCTTTTTAAGCTGGATTCTGGAGAAGGACTACATCGGAAGTGCGGAGTTGCCCCGGGATTGCTCTGCAATAGTTGTCCTTGGAGGAGGAGGAGTGAGTATAAGCTATCCCAGACAGTATCCGGAGATCAATGAGGCAGGGGACCGGATAATTCATGGCAGCAGGCTTTACAAAATGGGAGTCTGCAACAGAATTATAACTACTGGGAGGTTTGTAGGTCAGAAGAATCAGAGTAGAACTGAAGCGAGCCATAATGCACTTCTCTTAAGAGAAATGGGAGTGGATTCAGCAGATATTATCATTGAACCTTTGGCACAGAACACCCATGAGCATGGGCCTTATGTAGCAAGAATTCTGGATTCGCTTCAATTGCCCAGGAAAGTAATTCTGGTTACAAGTGCATCTCACATGTACAGATCAGTTGCGGCTTTCAGGAAAAACGGTTTTGAGGTTTATCCGGCGGCGGCCGATTTTAATTATGAGAAAGTTGGATTTTTCAAAATTATAAACCTGCTTCCCTCCTCCTATTCGCTTCACAGGTCTACAGTGAACCTTCATGAGATTTACGGGATAATAGGATACCGTATTCTGGGATGGATTTAGGGAGACTTGCAATCACAGTGTTTTCTGCAGAGATTTTTTAATCCACTCTTCAATGATGTGTCCGGGCAGGGCACCATGAAATTCGCTTATTATCTCTCCTTTGTAAAAAAGTTTGACAGAGGGTATTGCTGTGACATGGCAGCGGATTGAGATGGATGGGTTTTTGTCGGCATTGATCTTCACAAGCACCCACTCTCCTCTGTGTCTGCTGTGTATTACCTCAAGCTGAGGGCTTAACACTTTACATGGCCCGCACCATGGAGCCCAGAAGTCTACCAGTACCGGCTGTTTATAGCTTCTCTGAATTATTTCCCGTTCAAATTCTTCATCGGTCATGAATAATAAGAGGGCAATACCCGTGCCGGGCTCTTTTTATCGCTTACTGTGCGAAGCTGTTATTTAAGCATTAAGATTCCGATGGTGATACCGAACGGGAGAGCGGTCAAAGTTTATTAAATGTAAAATATTAAGATTCTCTTGATTAACTGGAGAAAAAGATTTATTGTTTTTATCTGTTTATTCACTCATTCCATAAACCAGCAGATGAAGGGGGTCCAGATGCGAGCATTGGTCCTGTTTTATTCAACTTACGGTCATACTTACAGGCTGGCTGAAGCGGTTGCTGAGGGGGCTTCCAGTATTCCCGGATCAGAAGTGGTGATCAGGAGGGTTCCGGAGACTCTTCCCGAGTCTGTTCTGCAGAAGATGGGGGCGATAGAGGCCCAGAAGCAGTTTTCTCATATTCCGGAATGTAAGATGGAGGAGCTGGCAGACTATGATGCCATCTTTTTCGGAACTCCTACAAGATTTGGGAATATGATCGGGCAGATGCGCCTGTTTCTGGATTCAACCGGGCCGCTATGGGCTAAAGGTGCTCTGGTGGGCAAGGTCGGGAGTGTCTTCACCAGCACTTCTACCCAGCATGGGGGACAGGAATCTACAATTCTTTCATTTCATATTACTCTCCTGCACCATGGTATGCTCATTGCCGGTTTGCCTTATTCATTTACAGGGCAGACCCGGATGGATGAGATAACTGGCTGCAGCCCTTACGGTGCATCTACTATAGTAGGTGGAGAGGGCAACCGTCACCCATCGGAAAACGAACTGGCAGGAGCCAGATTTCAGGGTAAATTTGTCGCCGAGATGGCATCGAGGCTTACTGTTCAGAGATAGTCTCATTTATTTCCGGCATGGATTTAGCATTTCCTCTTTAATGCAGTATCAAATTATTGCTTGACAAAGTAATAGCTCTTAGAATCAAAGGAGTTGCAGAATGAAGGTTAAAGAGGTTATGACAGTTCATCCGGAAATGATCTCTGCCAATGAACCGGTGATTAATGCTGCCCGCAGAATGAAAGAACTCAATGTGGGGGTTCTTCCTGTTTCTCAGGAGGATAAACTGGCAGGTGTAGTCACTGATCGCGACATAGTTATGCGAGCTGTATCGGAAAGACGGGATCTTAACAACACCAGAATCAGCGACATAATGAGCAGAGGTGCTTTTACCTGCAATGAGGATTCCGATGTCAGGGATTGTGCCAGGGTGATGGAAGAGAAACAGGTGAGACGTGTGGTTGTGACCAACAACGCCGGCAAACCAAGCGGGATTGTCTCTGTTGGAGACCTGGCCACAAAGGCGGGAGAGGAGCTTGCAGGTGAGGTTATCTCCCGGGTTTCACAACCTTCCAGCCCTGAAAGATAATGTTAAGTGCAGGTGAGATCTGAAATGTTCTTTCAAATCTGATTAGAAGATGAGAGTTTAAAACACAGAGGACGCAAAGGGCGCTGAAGCATTAAATTGAGGCCTGCCCTTTGCGTCCTTTTTCACTTTTTTGCTCACCCTTTTCCTCTGAGATTAACTCCTCTGTATTTTTTTTCCTGCTCCCATCCACAATATGAGTCTCCAAACACCGGATTCTTTTAACACTCCGATATTGTGCTTTATAGTGAAAAAATGGTAACTTATTAGTCTAAAAAACGGGAATATAAGAGGCATAGAAGAAAGGAAGAATAAAAAGGAATGTCAGAAGAACAGTTGGATTACGGTACGTTTGAGGCGACTCTTGAGAGAAGCAGGAAACTTGAAGAGGATCTTCAGAAAAGGCCCGGGGCGTATAAGGTACTCACAGGGGACAGGCCTACCGGAAGACTCCATATAGGTCATCTTTTCGGATCAGTGCAGAACAGAGTAAGACTCCACAGGATGGGAGTACCGACCTTTATCGTTATCGCAGATTATCAGGTTCTCACAGACAGAGATACTTTTGAAAATATCTCCGAAAATATCAGACAACTGGCAATCGACTACATGTCTGCAGGCATAGATGCCACAGACGGGAAAACATTCATATTTCCTCACAGTCATGTTCCGGAACTCAACCAACTGCTGCTTCCGTTTCTGACCCTTGTGACAAATGCGGAACTTGACAGAAATCCCACTGTAAAGGAGGAGATCATTGCCTCAGGTCAGAAACGAATCAATGCGGGCATGTACACCTACCCGGTGCATCAGGCCGCAGATATTTTGTTCTGTAAAGGTAACGTGGTGCCTGTGGGAAAGGACCAACTGCCTCATCTGGAACTGACCAGAACAATCGCCAGGCGTTTCAATGACAGATTTGCCCGTAAACAGCCGCTTTTTCCGGAGCCTCAGCCGCTACTGAGTGAAGCTCCGGTAATTCTGGGGCTCGATGGCTCTCAGAAAATGAGTAAAAGCAGGAACAATGCGGTAATGCTGAGTGCGGATGAGGATGAGACTGCA
>DAOTAZ010000133.1:0-6525 GCA_035382965.1 Chitinispirillaceae bacterium
TTCCGAACCATACCTGATCAACTCAATCTGTAAACTGGGTCTTATTCCCGGAGAACTTCTTGGAAGGGTAGGAGAGGGATACAGGGTTCCCCTCGGCCGTAATCTGGTATGTATTCTTGGTGGTAAAGCTGACTGGTACACACTTGTCACTCACATGTTTGCTCACGGCAGTTGGTTTCATATTATTGGCAATCTCTGGTTTCTTGCGATTTTCGGGGACAATGTCGAAGATTCCATGGGACGAATAAAATTCCTTTTCTTTTATCTTCTTTGCGGACTGGCTGCAGCAGCCACTCAGATCTGGACAAATCCCTCAAGCACAATACCCATGGTGGGAGCATCAGGAGCTATCGGAGGGGTAATGGGAGCATACGCGGTTCTTTATCCAAGAAGTCCTGTGCACATGCTGGTTATTTTCGGCATTTTTATCGACCGGATAATAGTGCCGGCTTATTTTATGCTGGCATACTGGTTTTTAATCCAGCTTCTTAGCGCTATTCCGACACTTGGGGGAGCTGAGGGAGGAGTGGCGTTCTGGGCACATGTGGGCGGATTTTTAGCAGGAGTAATTCTTATACCATTTTTCAGAGACAAAAAGATGGTGGAAGCACACAGAAGGGTTGTTTTCCGGCGCTGGGGCAGGTAATTTTCTCAGGATAGTTTCTGTCGCTTTTCCTTCAGTTGCCTCTTTGATTCCATGGCTTCTTTACACAAATATTTACCGCCACAAATAAAACCGTCAAACCATCATACTTTCCTGCTCTGCCTGCCTGATCAATACCCTGCCTCTGATTTATTCGTTGGCGTTTCCCTTTAAAACACTTATTTTAGTCCTTTGCTAAAACTGCCAGAAGGAGGCACTTATCTCCACAGCGACTTCCAGACCGCGTGACATTCAGACGATTGTAAGTTCTCTGAACCGCTATCCATCAAGGATGCCAAAGGAGCTTTTTTATCCGGTTGCCTATTATTATATGTACCTTTCCAGGACAATGGACTGCAGATTCAAAGAGCTTTTCCGGAAAGGTCATGTAAAGGGGACCGTTATTCTCAGCAACGGGAATGAAGCCACAACTGTCGGGGCCGCAATGCCCTTCCGTCCGGGTAAAGATATCATTTCAGTATTGCACCGGGATCTTGGAGCCCACCTTGTATCCGGTGCTTCTCCTTTTTCCCTGATGTGCCAATACATGGCCAATGAAAAGAGTCCCACTCACGGCAGGGAGGGAAATGTTCACCATGGCGATGCCGCAAACAGGCGGTTTCCCATGATAAGCCATCTGGGCAGCATGCTTGCTCCTGCGGTGGGAGGAGTATGGGCAGCAAGAAGAAACGGAGAGGATGTATTCGGTTTAGCCACTATCGGTGATGGAGGAAGCAGCACCGGAGGATTTCATGAATCCCTGAACTTGGCATCTGTACAGAGAGTTCCCATTCTCTTTGTCATCGAAAACAATCATTACGCGTTTTCCACTCCTGCATGCCTCCAGTATAACTGTACCCATCTCTCTGACAGGGCGAAAGCTTACGGCATAGAGGGAAAAACAATTGACGGAACAGATATCTGGGAAGTTTACAATGCGGTTTTTGACTTCCTGGAGGGAATGAAAGAGGATTCTCTTCCCAGAATCCTTGAATGCATGACACTGCGTCTGGAGGGTCATGCGGTATACGATAATGCGGAATATGTCACCGATGAGGAGCGTCAGGAGTGGCTAAAGAGGGACCCTTTAAAAAAGGCCCGTTTATCTCTGCTTCAATGCGGGTATACAGAAGAAGATGTCTTATCTCTCGAAGAGAGTATCGAGAAGGAGTTGGAGAGTGTAATCGAAGATGCACTGGCTGCTCCACGTCCCAGTGTATCCACACAGAACTTTGATGTTTACGCTCCGGGAACCGTCTCAAAAGTAAAACCTTTCAGGATGCCGAATGCGCGCAATCTGAATGCGGTAAATGCAGCTCTTGATTACCTGCTTTCTGAAAACAAGAACGCCTTTATCTGTGGACAGGATATCGGTAAATACGGTTCTGCTTTTAAAACCTGTAAAGGTCTGGTTGACAAATTCGGACCTGAAAGGGTAATAAACACACCTATCTGTGAGTCTGCGACTGCCGGTTTTTGCCTCGGCGCATCCCAGACCGGATCTCTGCCTGTGATGGAGTTTCAATTTGCCGATTTCTCCACAGACGCAGTCACTCAACTGGGGCTTAATGCAGGCACCTGGTTTTTCAGAGCCGGAGTTCCTGCACCGATTCTCTTCCGCTTGCCCTGTGGAGGTGGAATCACCCTGGGAGCATTCCATTCAGGAGAATTTGATGGGCTCTGGACCAGATTTCCCGGGTTAAAGATATTTTACCCTGTAACACCTCAGGAAACCTTCGAGGCTCTGCTGGCAGGATTCTATGATCCCAATCCATGCATCGTCCTGGAACACAAACTTCTTTACTGGGGACGGCAGGAAGAGATCTCTTTCGATGGTGATCTTGGAAAAATCGCCCGTCCCAGAAAGTACACTGAAGGATCGCTGTTAACAGTAGTTGCCCTGGGAGCGATGGCTGAATCTGCTGCTTCTGTCGTGAAAAATCATAATTATTCCGCTGAGGTATGGAATCCATTTATATTAAAACCTTCGGTTCTTGATCCCATAATCGAATCGGTAAACAATACCGGTAAACTACTGGTTGTACAGGAGAGCGGTTCCACGGCAGGCCTGGGGGACAGGATAATATCTATTATCTGCAGAGAATGTTTTTCAAATCTGAAATGCGCACCGGCTCTGTTGAGCGCACCTGACATGCCGGTCCCTTTTGCAAAAGAACTGGAAAGCTTTTATATTCCTAGTCAAGAAAAAATTCGCGAAAGTATAGAATCGATGATTGGAGAGAGGTGTGAATAAAGTGCCATTCAAAACGGTGCTGTACCTGCCATCACAGGCAGCAGCGGAAACTGAAGCCATTATCACAAAGTGGCATGTAAAACCGGGAGATAATTTTAACAAGGACCAGATACTTGCCGAGGTGGAGAGCGCAAAATCCACTTTCGAATTCGAAGCTCCTTGCGATGGCAAAGTCATCTCCATCCTCTGCCAGGAAGGGAACTCAACATCCTTTGATTCTCCCGTCATTGAAATAGAAACCAGCGACACATCACTGAAAAAAACCATTCCCACCGCAGGAAACAAGGCTCCGGAATTTCCCCAGATGGAAATCACGGCTGTCGAGAAGCTGCATGAACCGCAGATACGCACAATCTCCATGCTGGGCATAGGGACCTACCTTCCTGAAAGGATTGTAGCCAACAGTGAAATCCTGGTCGATCATCCGGACATCACTGAGGATTATATCTTTGGAGTAACCGGCATAAGGGAGCGCCGCTGGGCAAAGAAGGATGAAAAGCCCTCTGATATGGCCTATGCAGCATCACTGCAGGCAATCCGGAATTCAAATCTCACTCCTCAGGAGATAGATGCTATCGTAGTGTCAACTACCACTCCTGATGTAATGATGCCATCGACAGCCTGCATACTGCAGGGAAAACTGGGAATAAGAGGCGTGCCGTCATTCGACATAAACGCTGCATGCTCAGGATGGCTCTACGGGATTTCTGTAGCTAAAGGACTGATATTATCCGGAATGGCACAGAACGTCCTCGTTACAGCAGTTGACATGCAATCAAGACTTCTCGATAAAAAAGACAGAAACACCTACTTTCTCTTCGGTGATGGAGCCGGAGCAACGGTAATTTCAGGCAACCAGCCCGGACACACAATTAAGTGTGAAATTCTCACCGCCGATGCCGGCGGACTGCACATGGCCAGAAGAGAATACAAAGGCTACGAGGTACCTGCAAATACCACAGATTCCGACCCCTGGATCCGCCTTGACGGAAAGGCGCTGTTCAGGTTTGCAACCGAAAGCTTCTCATCACTGGTCAGGGAACTGATCATAAAGAGTGGATGGCAGCCTTCGGACATACGATGGATCGTACCGCATCAGGCCAACAGCAGAATCCTTAAAGCTGCGGCACAGAGAAGCGGCGTCCCATTCGACAGATTCTATCTGAATATCGACAGAGTCGGAAATACATCAAGTGCAAGTATCCCGATTGCCCTTTCTGAAATAGAGCGCGGACTGCAGAAAAACGACAAAATCATCTTCTGCACAGTCGGCGCGGGAATCACCGCCGGCGGTTTGTCAGTCGAGTGGTGATCAGTTTACATAGTTTTTTCCGCTGTCACTGTTTATCCGGATCGGCTCCATGCTGAACAAGACCGGATAAACGGTTTTTTCGTCTTTTCTTTCCTGAATCAGTTTTCTTGTGTGTAAAAGTACTCTCTCATAAACCAGCATTAAAGAGAGAAGAAAACATGGAAACCTCAAACGGGGAAGACCGACCCACTTTGCAGGCACCCTCGAGTGCTGCCGGACACAGGATGCGGCTGCTGGAGCGCTTCATATCCTCCGGTATCACCGCTTTTCATCCGCATGAAATACTGGAACTGCTGTTAACCTATGCCATTCCCAGGCAGGACACAAAGACTCTGGCCAAAGCCCTTATCACAAGATTCAGAAGTATCGGAGGGGTGATAAACGCATCACCTGAGGAGCTCATCGAGGTAAAAGGGATCACCCGCCGAACCGCATTCCTCTTCCCTCTCCTTAAGGACATCATGGGTATCTGTCTCAGGGAGAGATACGAAAAACAGGAGATCATTTCTCATAGGAGAGATGTTGAGGAGTATCTCAGGTTTTATTTCGGGCAGCGCAGGGATGAGTATGTTGCTTCTCTTTTTCTCGATAACGCCAACCACATCATCAAAACAGAAATCGTTTCTGAAGGTACTGTTAATCAGTGCGCTGTTTACCCCCGGGCCATAGTGGAGAAGGCACTTGGCTGCGGAGCCGCATCTGTGATTCTTGCACACAACCATCCTGGCGGTGGGCTAAACCCCTCCGAGGCCGACTGGCTTCTGACCGAAAGGATTTTTCAAATAGGCAAACTGCTGGAATTACCGCTTCTTGACCATATAATTATCTCCAGCAATAAGGTAGTCAGCCTCAGAGACCTGCCCCGCTGGCCTCATTGAAATATTAACAAATACAAGCATTTTCAGGTACTCAATAAGCGCGCTGCCAGAGTGAGCCGGAAACAGACCCCGATATAATCTTTTCTTTGCAGGTTTTCGATTCCGATACCGATTCCGATACCGATTCCGATGCCGATGCCGGTTTAAGATAGATATTACAAAACACTGTTCAATAGTGTATTTTCTTCTCATGCATCCGTGTTTCCGTTTTCACAGTTTCTCAATAGCTTTACTTTACATCTTGCTACTGATCTCCCAGTCATTCGCTGGAAAAATTGTTGGGAATGTGAAAAATGCCCAGACCGGAAAGCCTCTCTCCGGAGTGATGGTTGAAATAGAGGGCAGTGATATTTCTACGCTCACAGATTCCACCGGTTTCTTCAGGTTTGAATCGGTTCCCTCAGGCTCCTTCAACCTCCTTTTTTTTCATGAAAAATCTGAGCCTTTGTCAATAACCGATATATTTGTACCAGGTAATGGAGAGAAGAGGATTGAAGCAGAGATGAATCCGGTTATTGCCAATCTGGAGAAGATGGTTGTGACCGGGCATGCATTCCGCCGCGCTCCTGATATGTCATCATCGACAAAGATGATGAGCTTTGATGAAATTCTGCGCTCTCCCGGAGCACTGGTTGACGTTCAGAGAGCTGTTCAGGATCTCCCCAGTGTCTCATCGGCTGCAGATAATACAAACGAGATCATTGTCAGAGGGGGGAATCCGGGAGAAAACCTTCTTATAATGGATAATATCGAAATTCCCAATCCCAATCATTTCGCAGACCAGGGTTCTGGGGGCGGAGTCATCTCCCTTATCAATCCTCTTCTTGTAAAAGGCCTCACCTTTAACGCCGGAGCACCTCCGGCCCAGTACGGAGGGAAAGCGTCGTCGGTATTGGATGTCAAGCTGAGGGAGGGAAACGATAAAATTGTGCTTGGAGGAGTGGACCTGGGGATGGCAGGAGTGGGATTTCATGCTGAAGGACCTCTCTGGAGTGGAGCCAATTTCATGGCTTCTGCCACAAAAAGCTACCTCAACCTCTTCTCTAACTTTGCCGATGCTACAGCGATTCCCAGATACTGGGGTTTACAGGGAAAAGTCGCACAGAATATCGGCAGCCAGAAACTGTACGCCAACTTCATATATGGTGACAACGGAATCGAGATAGCAGATGCCAGCGGACAGATAGGTACCGACGGGGATGAGATCGAGGCAGGAGGAAAGGTTTATGCAGCAGGTGTAAGCTGGGAGGGAAACTGGGGGGAAAAATTCTCCACACTGGTGACACTCTCAGGAACCGGAAACAGTTTTGAAAGACTTGAATACTCAATTAACCCCGATGACACCCGTGATACATTCTTTACCAATACATCGATGGAACAGGAACAGACCATCAAGGTGCAGGGATCACTCGATCTGCCCAGAAACACCCGGATCATG
>DAOTAZ010000133.1:6535-8775 GCA_035382965.1 Chitinispirillaceae bacterium
ATTCTGGCCAGACGATGCGATTTTGATATCGATATCTGGGAACGTCCCGACACCATCAACGACTCTGTATACCACAGAGCAGCCAAATCCGACCAGATCGCTTACAAGTACGGAGGATTTATCTCCGGGATTTTCTATCCTCTCGATCAGTTAAGATTCATTCCCGGTATACGCGTCGATGGGTTTACATACAATCAAAGCCGCTATATCTCTCCCAGATTGGGAGTTGTGTACTCTTTACGCTCAGGAATAGATCTGACCGGCTCTTTCGGAATACAATATCAGGACCCGGACTACGCCGATCTTGTGGCAGCGAAACAGAACAAAAATCTCAAGCCGCGGAAAGCCACCACAGGTATTCTGGGTGCAGAGTATCTGTTAAAAAAGATTTCCGCCAAAACGGTGGTTGAGACATACTACAAGCAGTATGATGATCTTCCGGTGGAAGAAGCACTGATGACCCCGGACAGCCTCGATAAATCAGACGTTCTCCTCTCAGTGGGTAAAGGCAGAAGTTATGGAATAGAGTTTTTCATCCAGAAAAAATTGACACGCAATTTCTTCTTCACTGCTGCCTACTCACTCTCCAGATCTGAATACCTTGACCCCAGACCAGGACATGAAAACCAGTGGTACCGTGGAGACTTTGATTTCCGCAATGCCCTGACTGTTACCGGCGGCTGTAAAATCGATCTTATAGAGAAAGAATGGTATAAAAAGGTCCACGATTCCTGGTGGCTCATCGCCCTCTCCCCTGTTATCCCCATCGCAGACCGGGTCGAGCTTTCCGCAAAATGGAGATACCTCGGAGGACGCCCCAGAACTCAGCCTGTCTGGAACGAAGAATACCAGCGATGGGTGTTAAATCAGCATGACCTGAACTCTTCACAATACCCTGATTACCACAGGCTGGATCTGCGGTTTGAGCGCCGCTACGGCTTTGGATTTCTGCATATGATTTACTATTTTGATCTTCAGAATATTTATAACAAGAAAAATATCTGGAACTATATGTATTCTAACCGTCACCAGAGTGAAACACCCATTTATCAGTTTCAGTTTTTTCCGGCAGGAGGGGTGATCATTGGATTTTAAACCTGAATATTCATGGGAATTTCTATCGCAAGATGAAATACAGGCAAAAACGCTGCGGGCATTGCGTAATCACATCAGACACGCTAAGGAAGTATCTCCTTACTACAAAGAATTGTTGTGGGACATTACACCTGAGGACATAAAATCTTTCGAGGATTTTCAGCATGTCCCTTTTACAGGAAAGACTTCCCTTGCTGAACACAATCACCGTTTTCTTGGTTGTGATCCCGGATCAGTCGTAGAGACAGTTGTAACAAGCGGTTCTACCGGAAAACCGGTTCATTTCGCACTTACATCAAATGACCTGGAACGGCTCGCTTTTAACGAAGCACTCTCATTCCACAGCATCGGGATTCATCCCGGCGACACTGCTCAGATCCTTGTCAGCCTCGACAGGCTCTTTATCGCCGGAATGGCCTACTACAGAGGATTGACACTGCTTGGAGCCAATACCATGCGTATCGGCGTGCTTCCATTTGAGATGCAGAAACATTATATCGAGACGTTTTCACCCACAGTCCTTGTAGGTGTGCCCTCTTTTATCAAAAAACTCGGGCAGGAGCTCGCCAAAACCTCTTTTGATACGGTAAACTGTTCAGTGAAGAATATTATCTGCATCGGTGAATCTCTGCGCACCCAGGACATGGCGCTTAACTCGGTCGGCAGATCCATTATGGAAATTTGGGGAGCAAAGGTATTTTCCACCTACGCCTCCACTGAGATGTCCGTTTCCTACTGCGAATGCTCGGAACAACTGGGCGGTCATGCTCACCCGGAACTGGTTTACACAGAGATTGTCGATGAATCGGGGAAACCGGTTCCTGATGGTACTCCTGGAGAGCTGGTAGCTACCCCTTTGGGTGTAGAAGGGATGCCGCTGATCAGATACAGAACCGGAGACATCACATTCTCTATCACACAGCCCTGTGCATGCGGGAGAAATTCGATGCGTATCGGTCCGATCCTGGGACGTAAATCACAGATGATAAAACTGAAAGGAACCACGGTGTATCCGCTGGCCATCACAAATGCCCTGGATGAGATCGAGGAGATAAATGATTATATCATTATTCTGGAAAATGATGATTCCCTCTCGGACAGAGTGACTATTCATGTGGCTACAACGCCGGCTTCGGTCGAGAAAA
>DAOTAZ010000134.1:0-5843 GCA_035382965.1 Chitinispirillaceae bacterium
GGTTCGGAACCCATCCCCTGAATGAATACCCAGACAAGAATGTTTACAAGGATTATCAGATAAGTTACTAATGAGGCTCTCAGTGTCGGATTTTCATCGCGAAGGGGAAACATTTCCTGTCCCGGCAAACAGTTGAGTTCTTTTGTGAAATGTTAAAATACTATTCGAGTGCCGGGGATTACCCATAATCTGACCCTGCCAACAAGTATTTCCCATGGTCAGGGGCAGATTATATCTTATCTTTTCAGCCTTTCAGTTCTTTCATATAATAGAAATCTTTTTTTCTGGTCAATACCAGGTAATCCCTTAATCAAGTAAATCAGGGTCCAGCGTGCTGAGTGTCAATACACACATCAACTCCCCTTACTCTTTCAGTTCATTTGACTCCATTGAACAGGTTGTAAAATCTGCCAGAGAGGAGATGATTTCGGTTCTGGGTATAAGTGATACCGGAACCATGGACGGGTTTGATGAGTTTGAATCAGCTTGTCAGGGACAGGGCATCTTTCCTCTTTTTAATGTTGAATTTGAGACGCTCTCCATCGATGACCAGATGAAAGGGAATCGCTGGAATGATCTCTATTATCCCGGAAAAATCTATCTCTGCGGCAAAGGCCTCAACAAGAATCCCTCACTTTCCACTGATACCAGAAACCTGATGGGTTCCATCTGGAAAGGAACCCAGGACAGAATCTGGAAGGTGCTTTCACTTCTGAATGATTACCTCAGGAATCAGGGTCTGGATATTGACCTGACCTATAATGAAATTCGCAGGCTATATGCCAGAAACTCCGTGCGGGGCCGCCACATTGCCAGGGCTCTTTACATGACTCTGATCCGGAAATGGAATGATCCCCTTAAACTCCATATTGCTTTCAGGAGACTCTTTAACGATACCTCTTTTTCTGCCGATACCTCCGATGCGGTAGCGATGCAGAACGAGATACGCAAAAGGCTCCTTGTAAACGGGAAGGTCGCCTTTGTAGAGAAAAAGCATGAAGGAATACTTTGTGTGCAGGAGGCAAAGAGGATAATTCTGGAAGCCGGTGGTATCCCCTGCTACCTGATGCAGGCTGATGAGCAGGCAGGGCTTACAGAGTGTGAAAAATCGGTTTCAGGTCTGGCCAGAAGACTCAGCGAAATGGGAATTTACGCCATAGAATTCATCCCGCATCGGATGTCAATTGATCTGATGAAAGAGTACGCCCTTTATTTTTATCAGAAAGGCTTCTGTGTGACATTCGGTACAGGATACAACACTTTTGAGTACGGATCCTTTATTCCTGTGTGCAGGGGTAATCAGGCTTTCGACGATGAACTGAAAGAAATCTCATATCAGGGTGCCTGTATTGTTGCGGCAAACCAGGAGATGCACAGACGGGGGTTGAACGGATTCGTTGATGAATACGGGGAGAGGGTAGTGAAAGGCAGGGATCTGAAGAGATTCATTGATACCGGTGATGAACTGATCAGAAGCTCTATCCCGATGGAACATACGGCTTCTGAAATATAAAGTTTACCGGATGCTTCTTATTCTCTCCATGAAATCGGATGTGCTCTTCTCTATTCCCCTTTTATCCTGCATCAGCGCACCTCCAATCAGAAGAACTGTTTCTTTCCCGTATACACTGATCATTTCCGGGAGTCTGTTCAGATTCATTCCGCCTGCAGGGCAGGGAAAAGCCCCTCTCCATCCGGACTCCTCCCGCAATGCTTCTGCAATGCCCGTGCAGTCATCTTTGCTAAGAGGAAATCTTCCTCCCCAGTTGGGGAAAACAGAGATATCCGCACCGATAAGACGGAAGATTTTTCCCAGAAGTACAGATGGAGAGATACCGCTGAATCTGTTGGCAAAGAAGGAGCCGGTGAAGGCAGGGTGTGCCATGATTACTATCCGGTATTTTTCGGAGAGGTAGCGGACTGTATCCGGACCGGAAAGCATGGGTGCTATGAGTATCCCTTTAATGCCCCTGGACACAGCAAGCTGCACCTGCTTTTCTACTGTGTCAAAGGTACCGCTCACACATGGAAAGTAAAGTGTGTTTCCGCCGGTGGAACTGTTTACTCTCTCCACAGCATCAGCGCAGCGTGTAACCCTTTCCTCAAAGCGATGAAACTCCTGGTCTGTGATCCCGTGGTCATCCTTTATCAGATCGATTCCCCCCGCAGTAAAGCTCTCGGCCATCGATACCAGTCCGTCAATTGACAACCCCATCGGCTTCAGCGCTGTACAGGCAAGAGGACGGTTGTAAACACTGGTAAGTTTCCGCAGTCCCCCGATACCCAGTGCCGGCCCCCTGAAACGGGAGTAGAAAGACGGTGAAAAAGCAATATCCACAACCTTTATACCGGTTTTAAGAGAGATGTTTCCGTAAAGAACATTGAGAAATTGAGTTACCTGAAATGAAGTAATGTCACTGCGGAAACTGATGCTTGTATGGAAACACTTTTCTCCGGCTTCCAGGGATTCAATCCTCCCGATCAAACCCTCTTCGAAATGTTTCTGAGGAATACAATCAAAGGGAATTTCCACAGTTTGTTCAACTGTGATATCATTTGCGATCTGCTCAGCGGTATTCATATCCGGAGCATCGATGCTGTAGTGAACTGTAAAGCGTTCTGTTTCCATGATGTTTTCAGAAGAAATTGTAAGCGGTATAAATCCGGGTTTAAAGGGAAAAAGATAGTTGAAAGCTTTTATCCGGGCAATAAAATCTCCGTGGTTCAATGAAAGATATGGCTGCAGGTATGAATTACAGGGTAGTGAAAAAAGGTGTTCCCGATAGTATTTTTAATGTATGAATCAGTTTTTACCGGGTCAGACCGGAGATTTAGCAGCAGAAGAGAGGGTCAGCAGACTTTCCCAGGGTGCTGTGCTTCTTGCCAGGGATATTCTTCAGGACCCCAATTTTGAGTCCAGCGCTGTGCTTATTTGCCTTCACAGCAAAGAGGGTGCATACGGACTTGTCCTCAACCGTCCATCCCACATGCCTCTTTCTGAGATCTTTGATGGTTTCAAGGGGTTGGATCTTAAGAGGGAGATTTTTATCGGGGGCCCTGTCCAGCAGGATCAGCTTCAGGTGGTGCAGGTTACAGATGAGCCGATGGAGGGGGCGTTTGCGATAAAGCCCCGGGTTTACATGGGTGGGAAGTGGGAGAGTATTATTCAGATGATCGAGACTGATTCCTCATCAACACATCTGTTTCTCGGTTACTCGGGATGGGGGCCGGGACAGCTTGAGGAGGAGATCAGGGCCGGGGCCTGGGATGTTTACCAGGTTGATCTGGAGAGGCTGCTTTTAGATTCCCCAAAACTTCTTTTTTCCGATTCCGGTAAACTGGCATCCTACCTTGAGGAGCTAAAAGAGCAGCCCGGATAATAAAGTCTTTTCTCTGATTAAGATCGAGAAAATCCTTCAATCACGTAAATCATGGTTAATGCTTGCCATTATCTCCTTCAGTTCCTCTTCTTTTTTCTGCTGCTGTGCCCTGAGATTTGAGAACGCACGTTCGATTTTTTCCTTGTCATAAAATGGAAGCATGGGCTGGATCTTGCTTTTGTAAATATCGATCATCTTATCACGAAAAGCCTCATCCTGGTAAAGTTTCAGCCTTATGCGCAGTTCACCGGAGAGACGGTTCTCAAGACCGCACTCTTTTGCCAGCAGTGTATCGAGATTGGAGATTTTATCGGCGATTGTCAGTATCAGTTCCAGTGCCTCCTGCCCCCTCTCATCCAGGCTCATCACTGCCGGCAGCCTGATAGTCTTCTTGCAGCATCCAAGCATGATCTCCAGCGCCTCGGCATCCTCGGCAGCAGGGTTAAAAAAGTACTCGATCCCTTTTCCACTCTCTGAGGCCTTGGCGTGCATGTAGGTCAACAGACGGGCATCATTTTCATTCAGATCTATATCAGCACAGATCACGTGGATCTTCAATGCATCTTCAAAGTAGTTATGAAAGCTATCCTGGTTTTCCATCAATTCCTCCCATTTTTCCGGGAAACACAATACCGGAAGGCAGAATTCTCTCTTTTTGGGAGGAATCCCTGAAATCCGGCTTATATTTGCCTCTCTTTAAATTCTTTCTGCAAATAATGCGCCGCTTGTATCCGTTCTGTTGTGAAGAATCCCTTCGATGGAAGCACCTCGAGCCGGTAATAGTATCACGTACCCTGAGCCTGAGAAGAATCCCCCCGCTTCAAGCGCCCCCCCTATTAAGGGGGGAAGAGACAGAGAGCGTACTCTCTCATAAGCCGTCCCGTTTTATTCGTTTTGTCGCAGTTTGTATTTTGGGGTCTGGATGGTGAAAAAAATGAGAAGCAGTGCCAAACTCTGCCTTCATGGCGAACTTTCTGACTTTCTGCCCCGGAAACGGAAAGATCCCTGTCGCATACTGTTTTTTGATGAAGGTGCCTCAATAAAGGACGTAATAGAATCCTCAGGGATTCCTCACCCGGAAATAGATGTTCTGCTGGTGGATGGGGTGTCGGTGGACTTTTCAAAAAAACTGCGTGATGGGGAGAGTATCGAGGCATTTCCTTTCTCCTGCTCTCCTAATGTTACCCCTTTAATTCATCTTCAGCCCCCGATTCCGCAAAACCCCGCGTTTATCCTAGATGTACACCTTGGCAAACTGACGCATTATTTACGGATGATGGGCTTTGATTCCCTGTACAGAAACGATTTTGCCGACAGGGAGATAGTTACTCTTGCGCATGAACAGAATAGAATTATCCTCACCAGAGATAGAGGCTTGCTGAAATACCGTCTTGTATCTCATGGTTACTATGTCAGATCCTTTGAGCCGCAGGAGCAGTTAAGGGAGGTGGCAGGGAGATTCGGTCTTTGTAAAAGGAAACATCCGTTTACAATCTGCATGGAATGCAACGGGAAACTGGAACCGGTACAGAAACAGGAGATAGAAAGCTTACTGGAGGAAAAAACAGTAAAGTATTTTAACAAATTTGCCAGATGTGCAAGTTGCGGCAGGATTTACTGGGAAGGAAGTCATCACGAGAAAATGATAAAGAGGATTCAAAAGATATGCATGGAAAACAGGTAAATACCATCAAAAGAAGGACAAAGTCAAAAATAGTCAAGGATTGCGGGGGATGTGATGCGTTCTGCTGCCGTCATGTGGCCCTGACAATCGATAAACCGGTCTGCAAGAGGGATTACGATCAGCTCCGCTGGTATTTGCTCCACAAAAATATCTGGATCTCTATCGACCTTGACGGAGACTGGCTGCTTGAGTTCCGCACCGATTGTATCAATATCAAAGGGAACCGCTGCTCAGACTACCCTAACCGCCCCAGAATCTGCAGGGAATACCCGGCAGAAGACGAGATCTGTGAACGGAAAACAGAGATGAAGCCCTACCGGAAATTGTTTACGAATGTGAAGGAACTGGAGGATTACCTCGATGAGAGGAAGGTTAACTGGCGGTGGAAAGGGGACCACTGATTAAGCTGATTAGACTGATTAAGATGATTAGAGAAGAATTGATGAATTTACTATAGTAAAAAGAGATACTAAATTCATTACATAAGTATTCCAGTTCATCAGATATAAGATTAAGAAATTCATTATGGATATGTTAGAATTACAGTTACCGGCTTTAGAGCATAAAGCGGCAGCCAATGATTTCAAGGATGAATTTTTAAAAAATGGTGAGACCATCATTAACGGAAGCGCACTGTTTGATCAGATGGAATACGGGCAATGGCTGGAGATTAACACAAAAAACCGGCAATCAAGTACTGCTGATTCCAATTGGGTGCCTGCAACCACTTTTTTTGCTGTCAGAAAACATGATCAGAAAATTGTGGGGATGATCGATAT
>DAOTAZ010000134.1:5853-8747 GCA_035382965.1 Chitinispirillaceae bacterium
GTCACAATCTGAATAATGAGTTTTTAGCTCAGTATGGCGGCCATATCGGCTTTTCGGTTCGTCCATGTGAAAGGAAAAAGGGTTACGGAACAGAAATATTAAGAATGGGATTATTATACGCAAAATCTCTGGGCATCAAAAAGGTGATGCTGGGGTGTTTTTCAGATAACCTGCCCTCTGCCAGAACTATAGAAAAATGCGGAGGCATTCTCACAGAAACAAAAAAATACTTGGATAACCAGGTTTATCATATTGATGACATGATGGAAAAATTTATCAATATCTACTGGATTGATCTGTAATTTCCATAATTAACAGAGTGTTTTTTTGTGACCTTTACAAATGAATTGACAATCAAGCCTCTCCATGTGCTCTGAAACACGCACACAGATGACCATCGCCAACCGGTGCCAGTTCCGGCACTTCAAGAGCACATCGCTCAAAAGAGATTGAACACCTGGGACGGAACGGACAGCCGCCTGTACTCATGAGAGAAGTTGAATGCTGCGGTACCGAGAATCTGGAGAGAATTTTCTTTGACGGATCCGGGACTGGAACAGAATCGAGCAGCATCCTTGTGTAAGGGTGCGCAGGGTTTCTGAAGAGAAGATCTGTGCTCCCGCTCTCCACAATTCTTCCCTTGAACATCACCGCGGTTCTCTGTGACATATACCTGACAATCGAGAGGTCGTGAGAGATAAAAAACATTGTAAGACCCATGCTCTCTCTTAATCTGCGCAGAAGAGTAAGAATCTGCGCTGCAACGGAGACATCGAGTGAGGACACAGGTTCATCGGCGATAACAAGCGATGGACCCGCTGCAAGTGCTCTGGCGATGGCGATTCTCTGACGCTGTCCACCTGAAAACTCATGGGGAAATTTGCGGATCACAGCAGGATCCAGTCCGGTCTGTCTCATAAGAGAGGCGGCTGCCTCTGAGCACTCAGCAGGGGGGATACCCTTACCAGCAACAAGTGCCTCGGAAAGTATATCCAGAACGGTCATGCGGGGGTTGAGTGATGAGTACGGGTTCTGAAATATCATCTGTATCCGCCTGCGCTCTTTTTTAAGTTTATCACCCCTGAGTTTCAGAAAATCTTTGTTGTCAAAGATTATGCTGCCTCTGTCAGCTTTTCTCAGAAGGCAAACTGCCCTGCCAAGAGTGGTCTTTCCACAGCCGGATTCTCCCACGAGTCCCAGTGTTTCTCCTTTATAAATACAGAGTGAGACGTTGTCTACGGCCAATGTTTTTATGCCTCTTTTCTCTGATGGAAAAGAGACAGTGAGATTTTTCACCTCAAGAAGAGTTTCTCCTGTCACAGTGTTATCTCTCCTTTCAGAAAACGAACACATGAGGTGAAATGGGATTCTCCTGCCGGGTAAAGCTCCATGTCTCCTTCCGTGCAGATTTTCGCCCTGAAGGGACATCTCTGAGCGAAGGGACAACCGATAATATCTTTTGTAAGGTCAGGAGGAGTTCCCTCGATACTGTGCAGTTCTGTGGAGCTTTCCCCCAGAGAGGGTACACTTCGGATAAGAGCCTTTGTGTAGGGATGTGCGGTGTTAAGAAAGAGTTCATCACCTGGTGCCGACTCCAGAATCCTTCCTGCGTACATCACAAGCACCCTGTCACAGAAACCAGCCACTATTCCCAGATTGTGGGTTATGAAAATGACAGACATCGAGAGTTGCTTCTGAAGATCTTTGAGCAGTTGAAGAATCTGCATCTGTACTGTCACATCCAGCGCAGTCGTTGGCTCATCAGCGATAAGAATTTCCGGATGTGTCACAAGAGCCATGGCGATCATCGCTCTCTGGAGCATCCCGCCTGAGAACTCATGGGGGTAGCAGCGGATTCGTGACGAGGGATCGGGGATTCCAGTCTTGTCAAGCATGGAGAGGGCATGGGCCATGGCACTTTTACGGTTCAGTTTTCTGTGATAAAGCAGTGGCTCGATCAACTGGTCACAAATCCTCAGGTAGGGATTGAATGCTGCCTGGGGATCCTGGAAGATCATGCTTATACGGTCTCCTCTCACTTTCCGGATTTCTTTGTCACTGCACGATACAAGATCCAGAGTACCAAAGAGGGCGGAACCGCTTATATGTGCCGGAGGTTTCTGGAGAAGTCCCATTATTGAATGGCAGAGAACTGTTTTCCCGGACCCGGACTCGCCAACTATACCCAGAGTCTCTCCTCTTGCCAGGGAAAAGGTGACACCGTTGACCGCATTCAGAGTAGTCCCCCTGAGTTTGAAAGATGTCCGCAGGTTTCTTACATCGAGCAGCACCATCTACTCCTTTGATGAGCGGGGGTCAAGTGCATCACGGAGACCATCCCCGATAAAATTCAGCGCGAAAAGTGTAGCAGAGAGTACTGCACCGGGAAAGATAAGCAACCATGGATACTCCTCCATCGACTCCGCTCCTTCACGGATCAGAATTCCCCATGAACTGGCGGGCGGCTGAACACCCAGACCCAGAAAACTCAGAAACGCCTCAAGAAGCATCACTGCCGGAATAGTCAGTGTGGCATACACTATGATTGGTCCGGTAATATTAGGAAGAATATGACGCATAATAATCCTGAAATTGGAGAGGCCAAGCCCGATCGCAGCATCGATAAATTCCTGGTTTTTCAAAGCCATCACCTGTCCCCTTACAATTCTGGCCATGGTGAGCCACTCCACAGCCCCGATTGCGGCAAAGAGAAGAAGCAGGCTGCGCTCAAAAAAGACCATCAGGATGATTACAAAAATTGTAAAGGGAAATGCGTAAGCCATATCCACTATTCTCATCATGACAACATCTGTCCGTCCCCCGACCCATCCTGCGATCGCCCCCCAGCTTACCCCAATCAGGACAGATACCAGTGTGGCGCAAAGACCCACGGC
>DAOTAZ010000135.1:0-8710 GCA_035382965.1 Chitinispirillaceae bacterium
CTTACCGCATTCTGAAAAAATTCGAAAGCCAGCTTCCCGGGTTTGCTGATCAGTGTCTGACGGCATCATTGAATGCCTGGAAATGGGCTCGTAGTAATCCAGCGGTTCGCTACAATCAGACTAACCACAACCGTGATTATGATCCGGATATCACAACCGGTGAGTACGGGGACAACAATGTAAGCGATGAGTTCAAGTGGGCAGCTACAGAGCTTTACATAGCGACAAAACAGGACAGTTTCTTCACTATCGCTTATCCATCCGGAATGCTTGATGATTTTTACACCATCCCGGCGTGGCCGGGAGTTGCAACACTCAGTCTCTACTCGCTTTTTCTTAACAAAAAAGACCTGACATCTGCAGTTGATGAAGGCAGTATTGTTGCAAAAATCCTGGATCTTGCAGGTGACTATGTTGCCAGGTGCGACACCAATCCCTACGGGATAGGCATGACCGCATCCGATTTTTACTGGGGAAGCAGTGCTGTAGCAGCAAACCAGGGTATGGCAGCGGTTTTCGCATATCTGGCTGGTGGGGATGCTAAATACAAAAATACTGCCATCAACCAGTTCGATTATCTGCTTGGAAGAAATCCAACCGGGTATTCATTTGTGACCGGTTATGGTGACAAGACTCCCATGTTTATCCACCACAGACCATCAGAGGCTGATGGAATAGATGAGCCGATTCCCGGTTTTGTAGTCGGCGGTCCCAATAAGAACAGGGAGGATGCAAAGGATTGCAAAAATGCCTATACATCGGAACTTCCAGCACTTTCCTATATCGACCTGATGTGCAGCTATGCATCTAACGAGATAGCGATCAACTGGAATGCTCCTCTGGTTTTTCTCTCCGGAGCCATTGAAGCTCTCCAGGGTCCATCAGTAAATACCAGGAATCCGGTGACGGTAAATAAAAAGTCAAAATTTTCCGTTATTAAAAAAAAAGGGCAACTAAGAATTGATTTTCCGAATGTGGTTTCCGGGAATTTAAAGGTGTTTGGTATCGATGGAAAAGTGTTGAAGACAAAAGTGGTCAATAATTTAAACAGAGTTGAAATAAAGACTGACTGGCCTGGACAGATGGTACTGATCAGGTTTACGGAAGAGGGAACCGGAACTCTCCTGTTTGTTGAGAAGATCTTTACCGGTATGGTAAGATAAATCAGGGAAGTACATCGCCTGGTTGAGAATAAAAACAGAATATGACACGGGCCCTGAACGGGCCCTTTTTATTTATGCTCAGCGTGGATTTTCAAGTACTCCTCTGGGGGATTCAGGGGGCAGGTCAGGAATAAAGAGCCTGTTTACATGTCGTAAATAGTCTCATCCCTGGTTGGCGCCGCTCTCCTTGAGCTGCCTTTTCCTCCGCCATCTACTTTGAACAGATCATTTTCATCCAGATCTTCCATCTCCTGGCCAACTGCCTCCGGATCTTCTCCGGACTCTATCCTGCTGAGAGCTTCTTCCATCTTATCACCAAGTTTTAGACCGGTCATGTTAGATAATTTACGCATGAGATCTGCGGCCTGACGGGGATCATCCTCGTTTATATTCTCAGCCTCTGAAGCAAGAGATTCTATCGCCCTCTCCATCTTTGCCTCATCGATCGGCAGATCAGGCATCCCTGAATCATCACCACTATTCTTGCTTTTTGCAGTTACCGCAAACCTCGATACCATCCTCTTCAGGTCATCGGTACGGCATTTCGGGCACAAGGGAACTTTATCCGTATTGATAGTTCTGGAAAAGAAGGTATAAATGGTATTGCACGAAGAGCAGTAAAACTCGTACATCGGCATTGTCTACACTCCTTTATTCAGATGTTTTGTGTATAAAATATAGTAACTTAATTCGGGTGATTTCAAAGGTCTTAACCGATGTTTGTTCTTCATATCGGGGTCGGAATCGGTATCGAATGTTTTTTAACTGTTTTTCTCCTGAGAGTAATCCAGAATTGTTTGCTCATTAAAGAGATAAGGTGTGGGTTTCCCCCTGGTTTCAGCCCGTTGAAGACTCCGGATTTTTCCCCGTAGCTTCTTAGCGTAGGAGGGCTTTCCACCACGATGTACGACATTACAACAGAACGATAGCACGACAATACGATAGTATGTATCCAGTCTACCCTTAAGTGCATGCAGGAAGAAGAAAAAGAAATGTTGACTGGCAGGAAACGATATTTTGGGTTGTTGTTTCACCTCTGAGGTGAAAGAGTGAATTTGCCTGTTAAAAAGTGGCCAAAATAAGTTATAAATTCACCTCAAAGATGAAATAAGGACATTACAGCCCTCACCTCAGGGAACTGTCAGTTTCCTGATATCTTCGTTAAAAAGAAAAACAATGTTAATAGAATAAACAGTTTCAGTAATGTCCGGTTAAAGACCAGGTCACCGATGTTTGTTTTTCATATCGGGGTCGGTATCGAATGTTTTTTACCTGTTTTTCTCCGGAGGGGTAATCCGGAATCGTTCATTAAAGAGGCTGATAAGCAGATGACATTATCACAATTATAGTGTGATAGAGTGAAAAAGAAAAAGGCGCAAAAGCGCCTTTCAGAATACTATTCCTGATCGACTTCAAAGGCCAGTTTCACAGTGACCTGCCATTTATCGATATGGGAGCCTTCGATATGTCCCCGCAGATCGGAGATCTGGAACCAGCGCATGTTTCTTATGCTCCGGGATGAAAAGGAGAGGGCGTTTCTCACCGCGTCTTCGATACTGTCAGGGGATGAGCCTGTGAGTTCGATTGTTTTGTAGACATTTTCCAT
Source organism: Chitinispirillaceae bacterium (assembly GCA_035382965.1). Taxonomy (GTDB): domain Bacteria; phylum Fibrobacterota; class Chitinivibrionia; order Chitinivibrionales; family Chitinispirillaceae; genus JAAYIG01. The sequence continues at coordinate 2,770 of DAOTAZ010000135.1, forward strand.
TTCTTTACCTCCTGGTAATAAATAGGGTTATTAAAGAGAGCAGAAGAAGAGCTACAGAGATGAAAAAAAGAATCTGTGCAATTCCTGACAGTTCCACAACAGTACCGCTGAATGCAAAAAAACCGCTTACTGCGCTTAACAGCAGAAAAAGGATGATCCATCCGGTCATCTTTCTACAGGTGATGGGCCGGTGACAGTCAGGTTTTCCGGATGGGTGCACCACTCGGTAAAAGAACCCTCAAATATCCTCACGTCCGGGAAGTTCAGTGCATATTTGAGAACCAGAAATGCCGATGTTGCCTCTCTGCCGGTACCGCAATAGAGGACAATTGACTTATCGGGAGAGATATTTCTTCCTTTTACCAGTTCGGCGGTTTTTTCCAGGGGTTTGAGCAGTCTTGGATTGTCATGATCCATCAGTACACGCCAGGGGAGGTTGATGGCACGCGGGATATGCCCCGGCTTTGACCACATCGCTTTTCCCTCATAGATAACTCTTGGCCGCACATCGACTATTGTGGTTTCCGGACTGTCTTTGATTTCGCAGAACTGTTTATAGTTGTAAAAGAATTCATTCTGGACTGAAGGCTGGAAATCGGAAGGCGGGATAAGCGGGTATTCCTTTGACAGGGGGTAGTTTTTCTCCTTCCATTTTTCGAGACCCCCGTTGAGAATACAGATATCTTTTACTCCGAAGCGGCCCAGGCTGTAGGCCACCATGCTCTGTTCCAGCCCGTCACCAATTTTCGAGAACACACCGTTTCCCCCGTAGATGACGGTTGTCTTGTCATTCTGTATTCCGGCCCACTGGAGGAGTTTCCCGATACACTCGGAGGGGCTGTAGTGGGTGGGCAGGTTTGAGTAGAAGGCACGGAAATGGTTTTCATTTAAGTAGACTGCACCCTCGATATGCTCTTTAATGTAGTCGTGCACATCGGGCTGGCAGTCGATGATTCTTATTTGGGGGTTGTTCAGGTTTTCTTTGAGCCACTCAGTGTCGATCCATTTAATAAGAGGTAAAGTCATCAGTGCCCCCTTTTTGTTATTGTCGGTTTTCTTTGAATGGAAAGGCAAAGTGGGTGCCAGATTCAGGCAAGGATTACATGGAATCTGATGCTCTGGATTCTCATATTGAGAAAAATCCCACCTGTCTGGAGAGAGTTTTATTCTTGGCAGATTGATGTTTGAAAAAGCTTGAGCAGGTTCAAAGCAGTGAATGCCTGTGGCATGAAAATTGCCGAGTGAAAAGCAGAGTACCTTTTAGCCCCTTAAAAGAATCAGACGGGAAAAATATGAGTAAACTGATACTGATCACGGGTGGGGCCGGCTTTATCGGTTCTCATCTATGCGATGAACTTCTGGAGCATGGATACCGGGTACGTGTTCTTGACAATCTCTCTCCACAGGTCCACGGTCCCAATGCAGAGAAGCCTGCTTACCTCAGTCCCGATGTGCAATTTGTCAAGGGGTCTGTGGGGGATCCTGAAGTGGTGAAAGAGGCGTTGCGTGGAGTAAGTGCCGTATTTCACTTCGCCGCATCGGTAGGTGTCGGCCAGAGTATGTATCAGATTAAAAGATACACAGAAACAAACAATCTTGGCACTGCAGTGCTTCTTGAATGCCTTCTGGAGTGTAGTGTAGAGCGTCTGCTTGTGGCATCGAGTATGAGTGTCTACGGGGAGGGGCTTTATATTGACAGTTCCGGGATGAGAGTGGTGACTGCGCATCGTACTCTTGAGCAGCTAAAAAACGGGCTCTGGGAGCCGCAGTCAATCGATGGCACTCCTCTTCTTCCAGTCGCTACCCCTGAGAGTAAACCTCCCTCTCTGGCATCGGTCTATGCTCTTTCCAAATATGATCAGGAGCGGATGTGCATGATGGTCGGGAGAGCGTATGGGATTCCCACTGTAGCGCTCAGATTCTTCAATGTCTACGGTTCCCGTCAGGCTCTCTCCAACCCCTACACCGGTGTGCTGGCTATATTTGCTTCCAGGTATCTTAACGGCAAAGAGCCGCTGATATTCGAGGACGGGTATCAGAAGAGGGATTTTGTGAGTGTTTTCGATGTGGTCAGGGCCTGCAGGCTGGCTCTTGAAACCGAGCAGGCATCGGGGAAGATCTTCAATATCGGAAGCGGTAACTGTTATACGGTTCGTGATGTGGCCTCTGAGATGGCAAGAGTGCTGGGGAAGGAGAATATAACACCAGTAATAAGCAGAAAATACCGTTTCGGGGACATTCGTCATTGCTATGCTGACATTACCCTTGCCAGAGAGATTCTTGGTTATGAACCGTCGGTTACATTTGACAAGGGGCTTGTTGAGCTTGCCGGATGGCTCGAGGGGCAGATAGCCGATGATCTTGTGGACCTGGCCAATGCGGAGCTGCTTGAAAGAGGGTTGACAGTATGAAAACCGGGGAGAAGGTGGTAGTCACCGGAGGAGCCGGATTTATCGGGACAAACCTCTGCCACCGGCTTGCCAGTGACAGGTATCAGGTGCTCCTCTATGATAATCTGTCAAGAAAAGGATCTGAAAAGAACCTGAAATGGCTTATCGACACACATGGTTCATCGATACAGGTCAGAATAGCCGATGTGAGGGATCAGAAAGCGCTCAGGGAGGCGTTGGATGGAGCGCATCGGGTATACCATTTTGCCGCCCAGGTGGCTGTTACAAAGAGTCTGGATGATCCTCTTGAGGATTTTGAGATTAATCTCAGGGGAACTGTCAATGTCCTTGAGATTCTTCGTGAGACAGAAAATCCCCCCTTTCTTCTGTTTACATCCACGAACAAGGTCTACGGCAGGTTAGGAGATCTGCAGTTAATAAAAGAAAACACACGTTATCGGGTGCCGGATAACTCTTTCAGCGGGATAGGTGAGAGCAGGCTGCTTGATTTTCACAGCCCATACGGATGCTCCAAAGGGGGAGCGGATCAGTATGTGATTGACTATGCCCGTACCTTCGGTATCCCTGCAACGGTTTTCCGTATGAGCTGTATCTACGGGCCTCATCAGTTTGGTAATGAGGATCAGGGCTGGGTGGCTCATCTGTTGTTTCGTGCAGTCGAAAAAGAACCTATAACTATCTACGGTGACGGCAGACAGGTGAGGGATCTGCTTTTCATAGATGACCTGGTGGAGGCTTTTCTTCTGGCTTATGAATTTCGTGAAAAGTGTGCCGGGGCGGCCTTTACAATAGGAGGGGGGATAAAGAATACCCTGAGTATTCTGGAGCTTCTGGAGTCGATAAAGAGGCTTCACGGAGATGTTCCCGACATGGTTTTTGCTCCGTGGCGCACAGGGGATCAGAAATTTTATGTCTCCGACCTGAGTAAGTTTCACAAATTGACAGGATGGGAACCGTCGGTGGGTACCCTGGATGGTATTTCGAGGCTTTATCGCTGGATCGTGGAATCGGGCAGAAAGGAGATATCTCTGATGGAGAAAGAGAGGGTTGCATGAGTGCTGAGGTGGCGGGGTTAGAGAGGGATCTTTGCAGTACCGCTGTATCGGAGAGAGGAATAATGAAAGCAGCAGTATGTATATCACCTGGCAAGTTTGATATCCGTGATATGCCTGTCCCCAGTCCCGGTGAGGATCAGGTGCTTGTAGAGCTTGAGGGCTGCGGGGTTTGCGGCTCGAATCTACCACTCTGGGAGGGTCGTCCCTGGTTTAGCTATCCTCTGGAGGCGGGTGCTCCGGGTCATGAGGGGTGGGGCAGGGTCAGCGAAATGGGTGGAGGAGTTAAGGGTGTAAAGAAGGGAGACAGAGTTGCCTTTCTTTCCGGTCATGCCTTTGCGCAGTACGATATTGTCAATGAAGATTCCCTGGTTGTTCTTCCTCCTGAGCTTGACGGAGTGCCATTTCCCGGAGAGCCTCTGGGATGTGTCATGAACATTTTTAACCGCTCAGGTATAAGTGAGGGGCAGACAGTGGCTGTTATAGGTATCGGGTTTGTCGGTGCCCTGATTACATCACTTGCGGCAAAAAGAGGAGCAAGGGTGATCTCTATCTCGCGTCGTAAATTTGCACTCGATACTGCCCGGAGATTTGGAGCACAGGAAACTGTTTCCATGGGAAATAACCATGATGTGATTACACAGGTGAAGAAAATTACAGGTGACGGATTGTGCGACAGGGTGATAGAGGCGACCGGGTACCAGCGGTCTTTGGATATTGCCGGTGAGATTGTAAATGAGGGCGGAAAGCTGGTTATCGCAGGGTATCATCAGGACGGGCTGCGCACTGTCAATATGCAGGTGTGGAACTGGAAGGGTATCGATGTGATAAACGCGCATGAGCGTCAGAACCGCAGATATGTAGAGGGGATGAGACAGGCTGTTGAGGCGATTACCCGGGGTGAGCTTGAGCCGTCATCTCTTTACACCCATATTTATCCTCTGGAGGAACTTTCCTCTGCTTTCGAGGCTTTGAGGAGTCGTCCGGACGGTTTTGTAAAGGCACTGGTGACATTATGAGTACAGAGACAAAGGTGATTCAATCACCATTAAAGCTTGGTTTTCTGGGTGTGGGGTGGATAGGAAAAAACCGCATGGATTTCCTCACGGAAAGCGGGATAGCCTGTGCCGCTGCGGTGGCTGATGTATCCAGGGAGATGGCTGAGGCAGCGGCAGGTGATGGAAGTTCCCTGGTCTTTTCATCTCTTGATGATCTGGTAAGCTATGGGGAGCTTGACGGAATTGTAATTGCTACTCCCAGTGCGCTCCATGCTTCCCAGGCTAAAGCTGCTCTCGATGCGGGTTTTCCGGTTTTCTGCCAGAAACCTCTGGGGCGTAACTCAGGGGAGGTAAATGAAGTAATTAAGAGCGCACGGGAGAGGAATCTGCTCCTTGGAGTCGACATGTCATACCGTTTCATGGAGCCGGTCAGGATAGCAAAGAAACTTCTGGGGGAAAATGTTCTGGGGAAGGTGTATGCGCTGGATACTGTTTTCCATAACGCTTACGGTCCTGACAAGGAGTGGTTTTACGATCCTGAGCTCTCCGGCGGGGGGTGTGTGATAGATCTGGGGATTCATCTTGTGGATCTTGCGCTCTGGTATTTTGATTTTCCAGAAGTTAAGGAGGTTAAGAGTGCTCTTTTTTGCGGGGGAGAGAGGATCCGGGGGAGAGGAGGAAAAGTAGAGGATTATGCCTCGGTCAGGATGGAGGTGCAGGGGGGAGTGCATATAAATCTGGGATGTTCCTGGAAGCTTCCGGCAGGATGTGATGCGGTGATAGGGATTACTCTTTACGGAACAGAGGGTGCCATGTCGGTAAAGAATGTAAACGGATCATTTTATGATTTTACTCTTGAGAAATACCGCGGCACATCGAGGGAGGTACTTTTTATGCCTCCAGATCCATGGGGAGGCAGGGCTATAATCGACTGGGCATCCAGACTGAGTCTTTCCAGGGGATATGACAGTTCACTGAGTGAGGTTCTGCTTGTGGCTGATGTTCTCGATGCCATTTACAATAACAGTTGACTAAACGGGAGGCGGTGTTCGGTATGGCTAAGACTACGCTCACCACAGATCACCAGGTGATACGCCGCTGGATAGAGAAGAGGGGCGGGAGGCCTGGGGTGGCACTGGACCAGACTCCCGAAGAGGGGGCGGGTGTATTGAGGGTTCAGTTTCCGGGTTCTCCTGAGGACAGGCATTTTGCGGCTGTGTCATGGAGTGAGTTTTTTGAACGCTTTGATCAGTCTCACCTGGCATTTCTGACTGAGGAGGGAGAGGGAGACAGTTTTTTCTTCAAATTCATAAGCAGAGATGGGGAGTAGGGATGAGAGGCGGGGTGCGTGATGTAAAGAGGGTGCTGATGACCACCGATACTGTCGGCGGGGTGTGGAGCTATGCGGTCGAACTGGTGAGTGAACTTGACAAAAGAGGTATAGAGATCTGTCTTGCGACCATGGGGCCTTTTCCCTCTC
>DAOTAZ010000136.1:0-8642 GCA_035382965.1 Chitinispirillaceae bacterium
AAATTACTTCAGTGCCTGTACGCTCTGCGTCTGGAACGTACTCTCACAAAAAGAGAAATCCTCGAGCAGTACCTCAACAGAGCGGAATTCGGAGCGGGGTGTATGGGAGTGGAAGCCGCATCAAGAAGATATTTCGGAAAATCCGCAAGGAATTTGACAATAGCAGAAGCGGCACTTCTTGCAGCTCTTCCGCAGGCACCGACAGCTTACAATCCACTTAAGGATCCGGGCAGGGCCCGCGGCCGGCAGCTCCGTATTCTGCAGAAGATGAATAAGAGGGGAAAGATAAGTCAGGAGGAATACAGGCTTGCGTCTGAAGAAGACGTACGGATCGGCGGTTTCCTCCCGCGACTGCATGCCATGCATTTTACAGATTATGTTTTGTCTAAATCTCCCAAACCGGGTAAGATAAAGACAACACTCGATCTTGACCTGCAGATTTATCTTGAAAAACTGGTCTCAGATCATGTCGCTTCTCTTAAAAGAGAAGGTCTGACAAACGCAGCAGTTCTTGTGCTGGACAACAATGATGGAGGAATACTGGCAATGGCCGGTTCCGCCGATTACTGGAGTGAACCCAGCGGATCGGTAAATGGTACCATCTCCCTTCGCCAGCCGGGCTCTACCCTGAAACCATTTACTTATGCATTAGCGTTTGAAAATGGCAAAACGCCAGCCTGCATCGTCGCCGACATCGAGACAGAATATATTGGTTCGAAAGGAGAACTCTTTTCACCAAAGAACTATTCACGCACATTCAACGGACCTGTACTCATGCGTGAGGCACTTGGCAGAAGTTTAAATGTGCCTGCTATCCGCACTCTCAACTATGCCGGGCTGGAGACCTTTCTTGACCGTTTGCATCAGGCCGGCTTCAAGTCACTTTCCCGTGATGCAAATTACTATGGACTGGGAATCACTCTGGGAAATGGTGAGGTTACCCTGCTTGAGCTTGCCCAGGGGTATGCCATGTTTGCACGTGGAGGGTATCCTCTGACTGCCAGAGAAGTAATGGGTCAGGTGAATGAGAAAAATGAAAAAAGAGTCTTCAGTGAACGGGTCTGTTTTCTGATCACAGATATACTAAGCGATGATCTTCTCCGGATTCAGGCATTCGGTGCCGCAAACCCGCTTCTCTTCGATTTCCCGTTTGCGATCAAAACCGGCACCAGTGCCAACTGGCGGGACAGTTGGGCTGTAGGATATTGCAAAGACTTTACGATTGCGGTGTGGGCCGGTGATTTCGAGGGTGCAACTATGGATAGAATCTCCGGCTCCATCGGTGCAGGACCGCTGTTTAACAAGGTACTGAACCTTATGGTATACGGCCATTCTGTTCCGCGTATTCCTGTTCTGCCCAAACCACCTGCCGGTGTGGAGCAGATAATGGTCTGTCCTCTCTCCGGAATGACACCGGGAGAATACTGCCCATCGAGCAGGCCTGTATTTGTGCTCGAGGAAAAGGATGCACGTCCGGTTTGCGATGTGCACCGCAAGATACGGATCGACAGACGCAATGGTCTGCTGGCCTCGAATAACTGCCCGTCAAGATATACAGAGGAGAGGGTGTTTGCTGTACTTCCTCCAAGATTCGCCCGGTGGCAGGCTGAAAACAGTACCATACCGGTTCCGCCTCACACCTACTCACCACTATGTCCTCAGGATGGTATAACCGCCAATGCTCTGGTTGTCACTTCGCCACGCAAGGGTGAAAAGTATCTGATAGAGCCGGGATATAATCTGTCTACACAGACAATAGCTCTCAAAGGTGAGGTTGACCCGCCGCTTCCTTATGTAAACTGGATGGTGGATGGAAAAACTGTAGCCAGTGTCTCCTGGCCATATACTGCCGACTGGAAACTCACAAAAGGAAAGCATGTCATAAAGATGTCCGGTGGTGGGATGGAAAGCGAACCGGTTGAGATCGAGGTAAGGTAAAAAAAGGTGTCAGTCTTCTGCAGAATCTGCTTTTTTCCTGATGCTTAACTTACCCTTCAGGAATTGAAGAGGACTTTCCAGCCGTGTGTTTAATTCCTCTTTTGTATAACAGGTGATCGCGTAGGTCCTGTAGTGTCTGAGCGGGTATTTTTTATTGGGGATAAACACGACAGGTTCTACTCTAATTATCTCAAAATGAAAGTGGTCAAACTGCCATCCGTATTTGTCCAGTTCACTGCGGTTAAAGAAGAAACCGATCGTATCATGAACTGTCAGTTTTTTTCCGATTTCTTTAACTTTTACCCTGATATGTTCATAGACAGTCCAGTAGATGGAATTCTCATATACATGCTTCATGACAACCTGAGAATACGGCCCGTCATCAATTATGCTCACTACTTCACCATCACGGGCAGGGAAAACAGGCTCATTGAAATAATTAGTGCCCGGTCTTCTGATGTCGATTCCTGTATGATAGTGTGCCGGTACATTCGGCCTTGCTTTGCGAAGGAGGCCGAATCCGCCGATCTGTGTTAATTTGATTTCTTCCGGTTTATCGGTATTTGTATAGTTTGCGGGGATATACCACTGGGAGAAGCTGTCAAAGGCTGCAGAGAGCAACATAACAAAAATCAGGATATATGGCATATTTTCAAGCCTTATAAAGGGATCAGCGGTATCCGGTTAACTAAACCAAAATAACGATTCACTGATGCACCGGTGTTTGTTCTCCGGGTCGGCATCGGTATCAATATCGGCAGATTATTGAATACCGGAATATAAAATAATACTTCCGTGGTAGAAATCATTGGGGTTTGTTAATGAAAGTATATTGGAAATTACATATGTTTGGTTTTGTATTTATATTCTTTTATGTTCGAGTACTCAAATTTGGCTGTAAATGATTTGATCATTTTACAATAATGAGCAGTACGGAGGCTACCATGAAGACTATTGAAGAGATCAGGGAGTTTGCTAACCAGAATCCTGCTGCCTGGGTTGCGACAGCCGAGGGGGATCAGCCGCATGTGCGTGCTTTAGCGATGTGGTTTGCTGATGAGACAGGTTTCTATTTTCATACCGGTACACAGAAAAGGCTTTCGGGACAGCTTATTGCCAACCCGAAGGTAGAAATTGGTTTTTACAATCCGGGTGATGGTATGGGAAGTATGCAGATGGTGCGGGTGACCGGGAAAATCGAGCAGGTTAGAAATGCTGATCTGGAGAAAAAGCTCTTTGAGGATCGTCCGTGGCTGCATAAAATTTTCGCTACGTATCCAAATGGCCGGATCTTTATTTTCCGCATTGCTCATGGAGAGGCGCAGTATTGGAATATGGAATTGAATTGTAAAGAAAAGGATACTCCGCCGATTGTTTTCTGAATCCTGTTGCAGGGTGTGTTTCCTGGTTCAATTCGGCTACGTTCAGTAAGTATTGCTGATAGACCGGCATAGTCAGAAGCTTGCGGCGAAAACTGATGCGGTAAGATCAATAAACTTGTATTAATGGAAGAAAGAGGTTTCATCGTAAACACGAAGAGATTTCTTTCTTCTTTTTTCATTGCTGATCTGTATATATTGCTTCATCACCCTGTAGTATCAATAAGTAAACCAGCTATCCCGGACACGTCGTCTATCCATTGTTCGAAATTATCATCGGTTATCTCTTTTGTCAGCATTTCAACGATTTTGCCTGCTCTATCCAGGGTGACAAAATCAATAAACACCGATGAGCCTTTCTGGTAGATGCAAAACCTGTGCGGGATATAGTTCTGATCAAGTGTCTGATTTGCAGACTCTGCTGCTCTGGCGAGCGTTTTAAAATAGTCTTTAACCTTTTTTCTGCTGCGCGGCTGCTGATGCTCTTTTTTCCTCTGGCGAGCCTGGGAGATAAGTGAATCCAAATGGGAAATCGATCCGGCTGCGGAAACCGGCTGGACTGAATAGAGCGGCTGGTCGTAAGTCTTTCGAAAATCCACAGAGATTTCCCCCTGGATAAGTGCTGCTTTTAAATCGACTTCGGCACTTCGGAAAGGCTCCTATTTATACATTCGGTTCCTTTTGCGACTCCCTTTAGTAAAATATATGAGACCTGCTCAGCTTTCCACAGAAAAAGATTTCTTCTCGAGGACTCAAAATGACAAACTGGGCTTTGATACCGATCCCGGGGAGGAGAATGAAAGATACTACGTTTTTATTTGTAATAATTTCAACTGTGCCAGTTTCTTGTCTAATCTCTGACCTGAAACCGGGAATAATGTCTTTATCTCCTGCTGAGCAAAAAGGGAGATCCCATATTCCTCTATCATGGCATGGTATTCCTCTATCCCATACCACAAAGGAGAATAGATCTCTTTACAGGTCAGTTTTTCAAGTGTATCTGAATATTTTGTCAGTTCCTGCTTCTTCTGCCGGTATTTGAGGGGTTCCAGAAACGACTTCTGGATACGGAGTCCGAAGGCCTTTAAATACCTGGGGAACTGACGGAAACGGGTAAAGCGGATCTCTCCGGTAATTTCCCTTATGTAAGAGTCAAGATCTAATGTAAGCTCCTGTTTAAGAGGTGCAAAGCGCGCGTTTTTTTCTTTCCTTATCAGGGCAATATTGATGTTGTACTGTTGAAGAGTATTCTCAAGAAGAGAAAGAACTTCATAGCCGATTCCCCTTGTCTTGTTGTGTGCTTCTGATAAGGCTTTGTCGAACTGCAATTTATTCCGGGGAATATCGGTTCCAAAATCAAGTAGAAATTCACGTATGGACATTATCAGCGAATTCCTGATACGATCGACTCCTCCCAGAGGTGCGCAGAGAAGTTTAAGTGGCTGAGTGAATCTAATTTCCCGTTCAATCCATGCAAAATCATCAGTAAGAGAAATCTCCATCAGTTTCTTTACACCAAAGAGATGCGTTTTCTGTGCTTCGGAAGCGGATTTACACAATACAAAATCAACTGCAGATCCGGAATCCTTGAGCGCCGGATATCCATAAAGGGGAACACCGTTTGCAGGCTTGATTACCTCTATATGATCAGGAATAGAATCTCCCGGCCATCCTGTAAGACCACTTTTCTCATACTTGCTGAATGCATCATTTTTTCCGGGCAGAGAGCCTTTGGCATTCCGGGTCGCAGCCTTTAATATCCCGGCCCCTCTTCCTGCAGAGATCACTTTCCCTTTATCATCATGCACTTCTATGCGCAAAGCGAGGTGATCGGGAAGATTTGATTCTGAAAGAAGCATAGGATCGATACTGACCCCATATAACGCCTCAATTGCCTCAGCCAGGCAGTGTTCAAAAGATTGTGATGAAACAAATATAACTTTTGAAAGCTCCTCAGCTTTTTCATTGAGAGGCATCAGTTTCTTGCGTGTCTCTTTGGGCAGTCCTCTCAGCAGCTCAAGGATCTTTGCAGGCCAGAGCGCCGGCAGCAGGTATCCAAGGGAATTTGCGGAAATACAATGTATATCCTTTACAGGCACTCTCAATGTTATTCCGTCACTTTCAGCCCCGGGCTCAAAAGCGTATTTCAGTGGAAATTTTTTGTCTCCGATTGTAACCCTGTCCGGAAAATCTGTCGCAGATTCGGGAATCTCTGATACCAGAAGATCATCTCTGGTCATGAAGAGAAATTTATCACTTCCTTTTTCCTTTATTATCCGGTTCAGATCATGTACAGATGATACATTCGATAACTTTGACGCATAAAACTGCTCGATTGCCGCTTCACCGGCAAAAAGAGTCCTGGAACGCAGTTTCCTCTCGATATTTTCAATCTCCCTTCGAACGGACTTGTTGTTATTGTAAAAGGGATAACTCCCGTTAAGTTGCTCTTCAACTAATCCCTGTCGAATAAAGATTTCTGTGGCCAGTGTGGGGTTTATTTTTCCAAAAGAAACACCTGTATGCTCAACAATCTGCATCCCGAAAAGGGAAATTCGCTCTGTAGCGCGTACAAAACCGGTTTCTGAATCAAACCAGGGCTCAGAGTAGCTTTTTGTGATCAGATGTGAGGCGAGTTGTTCGAGCCAGGATGGGTCGATGGGGGAGACGGTACGGGCAAAAACCTGAGATGTCTCTACTATTTCATGACAAACGATCCATTCCGGCTTATTACCATAAAGCGATGATCCGGGAAAAATCAGTAACTCCTTCCCGCGGAACCCACGGTATCTTCCTGTATCTGTTTTATGTGCGCAATTAGATAAGAGTCCGGTCAAAAGAGACCTGTGAATCGCATCAGGAGATGCCGGGTTTGAGTTGATTACAAAACCTTTCATTCCTTTTACAGTTTCGGAAAGCATCTGATGAACATCGTGCCACTCCTGCATTCGGTTAAAGGAGAGAAAGTGATCTTTACAGAATTTCCTCATCTTGTTCTGGGTCTTAAGGGAATCCCACTCCTGCTGATATGCATCCCAGAGTTTAACAAGACCCAGGAAATCCGATCCTGTGACAGTAAACTTTTTATGCATCGTGTCAGCTTCTGCCTGCTTATCAAAGGGACGCTCACGTGGATCGACAATAGAGAGACCTGCTGCTATAATCAATACCTCTCGCAGTGCATTTTCCTCCTTTGCCGCAATAATCATCCTTGCTATGTGAGGATCAAGCGGAAATTGAGCCAGTTTTTTACCAAGAGGAGTGAGGTTGTTTGAGGAATCGATGGCACCCAGTTCCCGAAGAAGAGCATAGCCTTCGGAAACAGCGTTGCGGGAGGGTGGTTCAAGAAAAGGGAAAGTCTCGATGTCACCCAGGCGATGTGCCATCATGGAAAGAATAACTCCGGCAAGGTTTGCCCGCTTTATTTCCGGTGTTGTGAACTGGTCTCTTTCCAGAAAACTTTGTTCCGAGTAAAGCCTTATACATACACCATCCATGACTCTTCCACAGCGTCCTTTACGCTGATCAGCGGAAGCTCTGGAAACAGATTCTATGGGCAGACGGTTTGTGCGCAGTCTGGGGACATATTGTGAGATACGTGCCAGACCGGTATCTACAACAAAACGGATATTGGGGACTGTGATCGAGGTTTCCGCAATATTGGTGGCCACTACGATCTTTCTTTTGTCTGACTGTTTGAAAATCAACTCCTGCTCTGACCTGCTGAGGCGGGAAAAGAGCGGAAGAACAAGCAGATCCGGCCTGTGAAGTCCTGTGAGACGGTCACATGACTCCCGGATATCCCGTTCAGAGGGCATGAAGATGAGCATATCACCGGAGGGGTAGAGGTCAAGAAGATCCTCTGCTGCCTTTACTGCAGAATCCACATATGTCTCTTCAGAATCCTCTTTATTGTCATCTGAGAGGTAAAAGAGCTCCACAGGGTAAAGACGTCCGCTTACCTCTATTACAGGCGCGTTCCCGAAGCTTTCGGAGAAAAGTCTGGTATCGATTGTTGCCGATGAGATAATGAGCTTGAGATCCGGTCTTTTCGGAAGCAGTTTTCGTAAATATCCCAGGAGGAAATCGATATTGAGGCTCCGCTCATGAGCCTCATCGATGATAAGAGTATCGTAACATCGAAGCGAGGGATCCTTTTCGATTTCAGCCAGAAGTATTCCATCTGTCATGAATTTGACGCTTGTTGATGGGGAGTCGTGGTCATGAAAACGGATCTTATATCCAACTTCTTCGCCGACATTGCATCCAAGTTCTTCTGCGACCCTGCGTGCGATAGATATAGCTGCGATTCGCCTGGGCTGTGTGCATCCGATCTTTCCGTACCTGCCCCTTCCGGCCTCAAGGCAGATCACCGGAAGTTGAGTTGTTTTACCGGAACCGGTTTCACCGGCTACTATAATCACCTGGTTCTTAATTATTGCAGAAAGAATTTCATCTTTTCGCTCCAGGATCGGCAGGCCCTCTGTGTAGCGGACAGGAGGGCGTTTGAGTTCCTGGAATTTTGTATTTCTGTGCTTATTCATTTGAATATTACGGGTTGTATTGATAAAAAGTAAGATTTTGGAGACCTCGGGGGCAAAAGAACCGGTTGAATTTCCCTTATATTCAAATTTTTAATATAGCCAAGTTGTTAAGATAGATATATCATTATGCTGTATAAGTAAGTTTTCATTCAAAATGTTAGCACAATTATCTCAGTTAAGGTTCAATAATTATTATTGAACTTGAGTTTCCTGTTTAATACAGGGTTTGCATTTCAAACTCTTTCTGATTTGTCCCGATATGGGATGGAGCCGGAATATGTGTCGAAAAATTGTGCTCAGGGCTTCATACTGAAATTTGGGCAGGATCTACTTATGTATACGGGGTAATAAGGTACCTGTACTGATTCCGGTCGAAAACAAACGGCTTGGATTTAATCGGTATTGCTCAAAAAAGACTTAAATCTCTATGGAGGAAAAATGACACATACAATAATGTGTATTGATGATGAACAGATGGTACTGGATTCAATAAAGTGCTCAATCAAAAATGAGCCATATCAAATATTAACTTCAACCAATGGTGAGGATGCGCTTTCAAAGCTTGAGCAGAACCATATTTCTGTTATAATAACCGATATGTGCATGCCGAAAATGGATGGCTTCGAGTTTTTAACAAGAGCACAAAAGGTATGCCCTGATGCAGTGTATATGGTATTATCTGCTCATTCAGATATTGACAAAATCATGAAAGCAGTCAATGAAAACCATGTCTGGAGATATATTACCAAGCCGTGGCACAAGGAAGAACTGGTATTGGCAA
>DAOTAZ010000137.1:0-8581 GCA_035382965.1 Chitinispirillaceae bacterium
GGGAATAAAGTGCAAAGAGAATGCCACTCAGGGTGCTCTGAACTGGGGATCAACGTAAATTCCGTTTATATGTCCCCTGTGCAGTCCTATTCCGTTCCTCGCAAGGAGGTATTTATTTATTGTAAAGAGAGGAATCTCTCTTTTCTGTTCCAGACGGACTCTTTCATCATTCTGCCCTTCAAACCAGATCGCCGCCAGGCGAAGCTTCTCACTTCTGCTGGTTTTGACCTCTTCAGGAACCCATCCAACAGCGCACTCGTACTCTTTCGATACGAGCATTTTTTCATACTCAAGCGGATCGGCAGCAATAAGAGAACAGTTTATCTTTACACGGCTTAGACAGGCAAGAATCCTCTCTGCTATGATCTTTGATACAGGATCATCTTTCCTGAACAGGATTCGCTGCTGCTCAGGGCCGGGCATTTCCGGATCGGATTCCTCTGCGAAATCCTCAATAACAGAATCGGTCTCGATAGCGGAAATCAGACTTCCTTCCGCTTTGACAAAATTCTGCAGCAGGTCGGCTCTATCGACCTGTTTTCTGAGAACACTTGCAAGATTGCTGCTCTTTTTGGAGCAAGCCAGGAAATAACGGTCTGACGGGATTTTAACAACCGAAGCCTTTCCGGAGAGATTGCCTCTTGCATAATCAAGGTCGCTCAGTGAGGTCAGCACTACAGCATCGTACTTGTTCAGAGAAAACGACAGTATTGGATTGGGGTCACCGCCTCTGTGTAAAACAAGCTTATCAAGAAAAGCAGTTCTCCTGGATGTAGAGATGACATTGGGCAGAAGTACCAGATTGTTCTTATCCTCACTGTCTATATAATAGCTTCCGAGCCTCAATTCAGGGCCAAGCAGCCTTGACGTAGACAGTCGTCCAATGGCACAGGTGTCTCCCTGAGATAACCGCAATGTTATTGTCCTCTCATCGGTAGCTCCAAAACCCCTTACAACAGCCTCCTTACCTTCGATAAATTCCCGTACACCTTCAACATTGTAGAAAACAGCCTTTCCTTCTGATGGGTGATTTCTGATAAAAGCAGACCACAGCTCTATTACATCCAGTGCAGAGATAACCTTGTTTTTTCCATTGAGTGTTCTGCCGTTCAGCCGCAGTGTTATCTTGTTTCGTGAGGAGTCAATTATTGTCATAAAACCCTGCGAGCTCTCATTTGCAAAAGGAAACACACTCATGAGTGATGAAAATGAGGGATCTACTCCACCACGGCTTAGGTAAAGACGCACCACTCCCCCGGTTGCAGGCACGATAGAATCAATGTATTCTGCTGCTGAATCGGGAATTGATGACTGGATTGTCTCCTCAATTATCTCCTCGATAAACCGTGCGCTCTCTTGAGCTATCAGACTGTCTGTTCTTGCTTCTGGCGGAGGGAGTAATCTGATGTATACGATTCTCTGGATTGAATCCCGGGTCACTGCTGTGAAAGGATATTTGCTTAGAAATTCACGAAATGAACGGAGAAACTCTTTTCTCCCCCGATCGTCCGGAAACTCGATAGCAAAGGAAACAGTGTCTCCATGTACAGATGTAATTTTTGGTTTCGATGTCTCGGCAGACTGCTTCACTAAAGCAGGAGGGGGGGAGCAACTGGCCATTATCAGGGCTGCTAAACTAAGCATCCAGATTCGTTTCACAAATTCTCCTTTTTTTCTGGAAGACACACCTGTGGATCATATAAAAATAAGCTCTATCTATTGCTTAGTTCAACTTTGATTGCTTTTTCGGCCCGGAAACTGCAAAACTATTATGCTCTGGCTCATTTTCTTGAAAAGTGAAAGTAAAATAGAGTAGTTTTGTAATTCTATATTATAGAAAAGAACCGTTCACCGATTAATGCCTCCGCTTCGAGTTCAGCGGGAAACCTGTCGAAGGATAAAGCAACGAACATGTTGAACAGAAGACCGCTTCTAAAAAAACTTCTGATAATATTGCTGTCGCTTATTGCGCTTGTTTTGGCCGGTACTTATCCGGCATTTCTGTTAGCCCGGCATTTTTTCAACCAGCATTTTCTTCATTGGGGAGAAAAACTCGTCAATCTGGAGAAACGGGGGTTGCTTTCAAAGGAATTTGGTGCCGGATGGCAGGACGTACTTGCTGATGAGGCAATGAGCGAAGAGGCTGCGCGAATAACCGAGCCTTCTGATAAACAGAAAAATCAGGGTGCCGGATCTCAGGTGCAGATAGTGGATGGGATAGCTCTTGAGGATTATCCTTCATTGTCGATAATCGACAGGCTCAGGGAGGTACGTCAGTACTCAAGCTCCATCGAGATCGTGGACCGTCTCGATCGTCCCGTTGCAGCTATAAAAACCGATCATCTCAGGGCCACCATTGATGAATTTCCGCCGGTGCTCATTACAGCGCTCATTGCAGCAGAGGACAAGAATTTCCGTGAGAACAATCTCGGTTTTGAGTTTGACAGCTTTGTGAGGGCAGCGCTGCGTTCTTGTGTGGAGGCTGTATTTACATTCAAGAAAATGCCTCCAAGGGGAACATCCACAATCACTCAGCAGGTCGCCAAACTGTTTATTTCCAGGCTTGACGAGAATGGAATGAGGCGGGTGAGCAGATCTGTGGACCGCAAGGTTCGTGAACTCCGTCTGGCGGTGGCAATGAGAAAGCTCTATTCACCGGACTATATCCTGGAGGTCTATCTCAACCACTGCGTAACAAGTGATTACGGCATGATCGGTTATAAAGACATCGCAAGAGGTCTCTTCAGGAAGGAACTGAATGAACTCAGTGATGCGGAATGCATCTATCTAGCCAGGATGGTCAAGTGGGGGAGGAATATCAGATCCAAAATCGTCAACCAGTGCAGAATCGATATGCCCAGGATGGGTAAGGCGCTTGGATGGAGCCCTGAGAAGCAGGAACAGGTGCTTTCCGAAATCAGCCAATTGACATTTTCAAAGCCGAAAAGAGTTGAGGGTGTTTACGGGCCGCTTGTCGATCTGGCAAACGAATTCTGGCTCTTTACGCTGAAGAAAAACGGATCCAGCGATGAACAGCTCGCGCAGATGGACCTGATCAATCCCAACTCTCTTATACGTAAAAAAGGCAATCTCAAAATACGGCTCACTGTCGATCTTCCTCTTCAGAAAGAACTCGAAAATCTTGTAAATAACCGCGGATACGGTCCCGACACCACTATAATGGATGAGGTGCGGATTGGAAGCAAAGGGGAACAGGTAAAACTGTCCTATGTGCCGAAAGACACTCTGCGCCATATCATGGTTTTGACAAAAGCAGAAGATTTTCACGAACCCGGCTCCTCTTTTATTACCGGTCTCGATGTCGGCGATACGGTGATTGTAAATATCAGGTATAAAAAGACAGGCAGGAATGAATACAGAAGAAGTACATTTTACTATCAGAGAAAACCCGTACTGGTTAACGGTCAGTATTATGCATACAGCATAATGGATTCACGCACCGGAAAAATACTGGCATACTACTCGAAAGACCGCCTCGGTTCCCGCCTTTCCTGTCTCCTTAAAAACCGGACCCCTAACGGTTCATCAACTGTAAAACCGATCATGAACGCCATGAACTATGATCTCGGCATTTTCAAACCCTATTCAAAATGGACAGACACAGTGTCGGTTACAGACGATCTTGCCTGGAAAAGGAGTCTGGAATATAAAAAGGGGAAAATGATCGGAGTCACATTCCACAACAGCGCGGTAAAAGGAAGAGGCTACCTGGTTCATAACCATGGCAACATCTTTGAAGGCTGTAAGTATGTTTTTGATCTGCTCGCGTCTTCTAATAATATTCTCGGCGTGGAAACGGTTTACAGGCTGAACCGGAGAATTTTTGAAAACGGGGAGATTGTCCCGGATGCATTCGGGCTTGTACAGTATTTCTACAGAACCGGCTCTTTCTCAAGAGTCAAAGACTCTCTGAAACTCTCCTCAGTAACCGGAGTGAGAGTGTTTAAGGAACTTTCCAGAATTGTGGGTGTCGATATTGATTCCACAATATCTTACGGAAAGCGGGTTCCGCTTTCAGACAGCATGTACTCGATTGCTTTAGGAACCTTGGAGATGAATCTTTACGAACAGATGCACCTGTTCAATTCACTCTATAATAACGACCTGATCGAAAGACCGGCAGACCATCCTTCACTCGTCATCGATCAGATCACCCTTAACGGAAATAATGTACCTATCAATGATACTGTCCGCAGATATCATCCTTTCTCAGATATCAATAATCTGCGCCCGACCCACCTGGGCCTCCATAAACGGCTTGTTTCAAACGCGGCCGATGGACTCAGGGATTATGACATACAATATACCGCAGATCCCATTGACAGTCTGGATGCGGTACAGTTTAATCCGGATGTGTATGCAATCGATCAGCCTCTGTCCAATTATGCAAAAAGCGGTACTACCGATGATGTGATAAAGCCATTCAATGTGGATGCTGCAAGTAAGCAGAGGACATGCTACGGTTTGTGGAATGCTGTAATCAGAGTCAATTTATCAGCTCTGGCAGGCTCTGCTGAACCTGATATCCGCGATTTGACAATTGCATGCATAGGGGAGTGTAATTATCAATATACCGGTGCCCGTGACGGAAAGACGCTGCATAAGTTTCTCACAACAGGTCTCCTTAAAAAAGCGGGTATAAAAGCACCGGGAGGTTTCTTCTCAGGTTATGAAAAGTATATTAGAAGTGTCACTCCGGAATCTGAAAACTGCGGAATGCCGTTGAGTGTGCCATTGAGTACTGAAGTCGACAACTCCTGGATCGACTCCCACGGTGACTGACCGGTTAAAAATCGAAGTCCAATGTGGTCCCGAATGACTCTTCGGAAATATAAAAATCCAGTTTTAGCGGGGCGATATAGACACCGCCCCCGCCGGTGAAAACATTAATATTTTTAAATCCGTTGATACCGGTCAGCAGAAACTCCGGAGCTCTTGAATATCCCACCCGTAAATAGAAATTCTGGCTTATTCTCCCCTGGATTCCACCACGGAAAACTGCCCTGTTTTTTATTTTCTTATCGAAAAGACCTATAAACTCAAAATCGAGTGGAAAACTCAACCGTAAATTTCCTCCCAGATCCAGGTGATATACCATCCCTAACGCAAGCCCGCGGTATTTCCCCTTTGTCCATCCTCTTGTTTTTCCGGTTTTATCCTGGTAAAAATAGGTACGTACAAGGGCTGTATCCTCTCCTTCCTCGATTGTAATCTTTCGATCAGAGAAGGATGTATCCGGGTTTTCACTGGACCATACATAGCCCAGAAGATTGCGCATGGTCAGACCGAAATCGATATTAGGCCACACATTTTCCTGAAAGAATCCGATGTCCAGGAGAAGACGGCGATCTCTTACCAGCCCTTCACCATTATCCGTCGACCATTTGGATATGGAATCACCTGACCAGTTTCCTGAACTATCGCGGAACAGAACTTTTTCCGGAAGATCACCCAGCGGGCGGTCACCCCATTTCATGTTTTCAAATCTCAGATTGAGACCAAAATCAACGGGACCCTGGTTCTCTGAATTGGGAGAAATCTGCCCGGATATGTTCAATATGAATTCCTGCTGCCACAATTCACCCTTGTTCATCAGGAGACGGTAGAAGAAACCCAATGCTCCTTCCGATGTGGAGTAGCTTGCGCCTAAAGGGAGAATATGGTGGTTAAAAGTGCTGTCACGACCATAGGAGAGAAAAGCTGATCCGTGATCTTCCTGAACCGACCTGCGGTAAGAATATACCAGGGCTGGATTGACCATTCCGCTGGAAATATCAAGGGGAAATGCTATCCCTGCGTCGCCCAGTCCCTTCATCGCGGAACTTGTGAAACTGCGCTGAGGAAGGAAAAGCCGGTCATACTCTTTGGCTGTAGAGAGAAATGAGCATAAAATCAGGGTAATAATTGAGAGTCTATTCAATAAATACTTCTCCTGTTCACTTCAAATATATAACAAAGAAATCTTTTTCTCTATTTAAAACCAATGCTGTCCTTTAATAAAGTGAATAATGGTCAGACATCTTTTCTCTCATTAAAATCAGGAAACTCTTTTATCAGGCGAATCAAAGTATTATTTTTGAGATTGAGTCTCAATATTTATGAAAGCAGAAGCTGAATCACTACGCGCTCGTTTCAAGGAGTATCTCTCCCTCAAAGGGCTTTCCTTTACCCCTCAGCGCAGCATTATTCTCGAACACCTGATCAAGGATTCCTCTCATTTTAACGCTGAGGACCTGATATCGGTTTTCCGCAGAAAAAAGATACCGGTCAGCCGTGCAACAGTGTACAGGACCATCTCTCATCTTGTGGATGCCGGTTTTCTATTGCCGGTTGCACTTGAATCATCTCAGGCCTATTATGAGTTTGCTCCTGACTCTGCCCATCACGAACATCTGGTGTGCGAGAAATGCGGCAGGATAATCGAGTTTACTGATCCGATGCTTGAAAACAGAATTGAGTCCATCGCCAGCCTCCATGGCTTCAAGATAAGCCGTCATGCTGTGCAGATATCAGGGACATGCAGGAGATGCTGTGGACGTCAGAAAACATAAACTGATTCTCGATGAGTGCATCAGGTTACTATCCATTAACAGGATCGATGTAAGCGATGCCCTGAAGAAGGTGATCATTTATTTTTTTTCAAACGATAATCACATTTCTCTCGATGATGTCTCGGCTTTTGTAAGGTCGAACAATCTGTGCATATCAGATGAGGTTGTTTCATCCGCATTCAAACTGCTTGTGGAGTATGGCTTCGCAGCAGAGAAAGTCTTCGGTGATAATACTCTCCGTTATGAGCATCTTCATATCGGTGAGCATCATGATCATTTCTACTGTCTTAAATGCAAGCGGGTCATTGAGTTTTATTCTCCTGTAATCGAGGTTGCGCAGATTGAGGAGGCGCGCCGTAATGGATTTCACGCTTTCTCACACGCGATGCAGATTCATGGACTGTGCGACCGTTGTTTCGGCAAAGCTACTGAGGCACCCCTCCGCTTGAGCATGGTTCAGAGCGGGGGGAAGTTCCGTGTTGTGGGCCCTGCAGAGGGTGACAGGGGCAGACAGAAATTGAAAAAGCGGTTGTGTGAAATGGGATTGAGACCCGGGGCAGAGGGTGAGGTCCTTGTAAACCAGTACGGTCCTCTTGTGGTGTGTATCGATGGAACGAGAATCGCGATGGGAAGAGAGATGGGGGATAGTGTAGACGTAGTTCTCATTGAATAGTTACTGTGTCTTGATTGTTTGTATTGTATGAATAATTTTACAAATGATAAAGATTGTTTTCTATGGTTTATATCACGTAATCTATTAATCAGGTAAGTCAGAGTATGGAACTGAGCAGTTGCAGAGAAGGAGATAGAGTCAGAGTACTGAAAATGAGGGGAAAAGGGATGATCCGGAAGAGATTGATGGAGATGGGAATTCTCAAAGGTACTGAAATAAGAATTGTGAAATATGCTCCCCTTAAAGATCCCATCGAGATCGAAATAGGGGATTCTCATTTGAGCCTTAGGATCTGTGAAGCTAAGTTTATTGATGTGGAAAGGGCATAGGTAGAAAATTATGCCGCTTTTTTTTCCTTCGGAATTGAGACAGGATCTCAAAAATGAGTCCGGGACTGAGATTTCCTCTAAAAAAGTACTTAAGATAGCGCTTGCGGGAAACCCAAACAGTGGTAAAACCTCACTTTTCAATGCTATCACCGGTGCGCATCAGCATGTGGGTAACTGGGGAGGAGTAACTGTAGAGGTTAAAGAGGGAAGGGTGTCGGCTGATGGCCGTGAGTTTAATATCATAGATCTTCCCGGAACCTATTCTCTTAGTGCTTTCTCCATGGAGGAGAAGGTGGCAAGGGATTTTCTCATTCAGGAATCTCCTGATGTTGTCATTAATGTAGTCGATGCCACCAATCTTGAAAGAAACCTTTATCTTACAGTCCAGTTACTTGAACTTGGGATAAGGCCTGTTCTTGCTTTCAACATGTGGGATGAGGTAAGAAAAAAGGGCCTGCAGATAGACCTTGAGTTACTTTCCAGACTGCTTGATCTTCCAATAGTTACTACTGTGGGGAAGAACGGAACAAATTGCAGAAAGCTTCTCAGTGAAGCAGCGAAGCTGGTTGACCGGAATGAAACTGTTTACCGGAAAAACAGCAGCGATCTTCCCGCAGAAATCCTCTCTGTCATAGATTCACTTTCGGCACAAAAAGCATTACAGGGACTGAAGCAGCCGCCCAGGTGGACAGCTCTCAAGCTGCTTGAGAACGACAGTGCTGTAATCGAGGATGTAAAGAGTGCTGACCTGGATGGGGCAATGATGAGGAAGGTTGGGGAATCGGTGCAGCAGATAAAGTCGGTTCTGGGTGAAGATCCGGAGGGACTTATCGCCGAAGCAAGGTATGGTTTTATTGCAGGGGCATTGAAGGAAACCCTGAAAAAACCTCCTGAAAACCGTATAGAGATTTCAGACCAGATTGACAGAGTACTCACACATCCGGTCTGGGCTTTTCCTGTTTTTTTCCTTTTTATGTGGGTGCTCTTCCAACTTACCTTTGTGCTTG
>DAOTAZ010000138.1:0-2202 GCA_035382965.1 Chitinispirillaceae bacterium
GCTTTTTTGCAGGAACCATATGGTTAACATACGATATTCTCACGGAATCAGGTAGGTGTAATACTCGGTAAGCTCAGTACGCTGAACCTCTATCAGCTTTTTTTTCAGCTCTTCAACCATTTACTTTTCCTGTCAGAGAGAATAAAATCATTGGAGATGTAATAAATGTCTTCAAAAATTAATTTACGCATACCCCGGAAACACACGGCCGTAATTTATTCTCTTCACTTCCGTATTATTTGATATACACGGATATCTCTATGCAGCCAGAAAAAACCACTCAGATTCTCGAACAGATCAATCGTTTTCCGGAAAACCCGGGCGTTTACATAATGAAAAACGCCGATAACATACCATTGTATATAGGAAAAGCGATCAATCTTAAAAACCGGGTCAAATCCTATTTCTTCGATTCACACGAGGACAGAATCCATATCCCGGTAATGCTTCAGAAGGTGGATCATATAGAGTGGATCGCAACCCACAATGAAACCGAAGCCCTGATCCTCGAAGCGAATCTGATAAGAAAGCACAAACCTCAGTACAACGTAGAACTCAGGGATGACAAACATTATCCATATCTGAAGATCACAGTCCAGGAGCATTTTCCAAGGCTTCTTATAGTCAGAAGAGTAGAAAAGGACGGAGCCAAGTATTTCGGACCCTATACAGATGCAAAATCCATGAGAAGGCTTGCCGCTTTTGCAAAGAGGATTTTCAAACTTCGGGACTGCAACAAAAATCTTCCCCTTTCAAAAGAGATCCGACCCTGTATCAACTACTCGATGAAAAGATGCTCAGGCCCATGTGCAAACAAGATCTCAGAAGAAGAATACAGATCAAACATTTCAGATCTGGCCCGTTTTCTCTCAGGAAAACGGAACGACCTGATCAGGGATCTTCAAAACCGCATGGAGAAAGCCTCAGAGGAACTGAGGTTTGAGGATGCTGCCTCACTCAGGGACCAGATTCAGCTTATCCGCGACGCATCGAGGCTTCAGCAGGTAGACCTGAAACTCGCAGATATCGATTGTGATGTCTTCGGACTTGCCGAGGGTGACCGCAACAACTGCCTCACGATTCTCAACTTCCGTGAGGGCCTGCTGATGTCATCCAGAAACTTTCTCCTGAAACGCACCACCTGGGATCTCTCCAGATCCAATCACGACAATATTCTGCTACAGTATTACATGTCCTCTGAAGAAACCCCGCCCGAAGAAATACTTATCCCTGAAGGTGCCGGGTTCAATACTGAAGTGCTTCAGCAGTGGCTTAACACTCAGTTCTCCTCAAGAATCAAAATTTCAACTCCTCAAAAGGGCAACAAGAGGCTTCTGGTCACGATGGCAGAGAAAAACGCCCGGCTGTACATGGCACAGAAAATACCCCCTTCCGCAATGGAAGATCTCCGGGACCTGCAGAAAGTCCTCAACCTCCCTAAACTCCCTGAGACAATAGAGGCTTTCGATATCTCCAATCTCGGCGAGAGTTTTACTGTCGCAGGGATGGTTCAGTTCAAAGAGGGCGTATCCAACAAATCTGGTTATCGAAGGTATAAGATTAAAAGTGTCGATGGGCAGAATGATTTTGCGATGATGATGGAGGTTGTAAACAGGAGGCTCAGCCGGCTCAGGGATGAAGGCAAGCCATTTCCCGATCTCTTGTTAATCGATGGAGGAAAGGGGCAGCTCAACGCCGCGATCAAAGCACTGCAGCTTTTTGAGAATCCACCGCTTGTGGTGTCACTTGCAAAAAAAGAGGAAATCCTTTTTTCCCCCTATACTGAAGATCCGGTCAGCCTCCCCGCCAACCATCCTGCCAGACGCCTCGTTGAGAGAATCAGGGATGAAGTACACAGGTACGCTGTTACTTACCATCGCAAGCTCCGCGGGAAGCAGTTTAAACGATCTCGTCTCGAGGATCTGCAAGGTATTGGAAAGAAAAGGGCAACCCAGTTGTTGAAGAGATTCGGTTCGATAAAACGGATCATGGAGGCGGATGTGGAAGAGATATCCAGGGAGGTTGGGATATCGAGGGAGAGGGCAGAGGGTTTGGTGGAGAGGCTGAGGGAACGACAGTACGACAATACGAAGGTACGACATCACGAGAATACGAGGGGGGAATAGACTACTTTTAAACTTTTCAGCGGCCTGGGGACGGACTACTTTTTTATTTATAACGGGATCGTGGTTCAGGGGACGG
>DAOTAZ010000138.1:2302-8575 GCA_035382965.1 Chitinispirillaceae bacterium
ATCTGAAGACGGTTCCCAAGAAAAGGTTCTGGCCCTAAGGGGCCTGCGAGATTTGAAAGCACTATTAACAACACCCGGTCTGCTACCGAAGGATTCCTTCTTCAGGCCTGGGGACGGACTACTTTTTTATTTATAACGGGATCGTGGTTCAGGGGACGGACTGTCTTTTTGATTTTTTTGACGCCCCGATCCGGGCAGCCCAAGGACGGACT
Organism: Chitinispirillaceae bacterium; assembly: GCA_035382965.1. Taxonomy (GTDB): domain Bacteria; phylum Fibrobacterota; class Chitinivibrionia; order Chitinivibrionales; family Chitinispirillaceae; genus JAAYIG01. The sequence continues at coordinate 2,515 of DAOTAZ010000138.1, forward strand.
ATCTTTTTGCTTTAACGTCCTGATCTGAAGACGGTTCCCAAGAAAAGGTTCTGGCCCTAAGGGGCCTGCGAGATTTGGAAGAACTACTGACAGCACCCGGTCTGCCTACCGAAGGATTCCTTCTTCAGGCCTGGGGACGGACTACTTTTTTACTTTTAACGGGATTGCGGTTCAGGGGACGGACTGTCTTTTTATTTTTAACAATCCGATCCGGGCAGCCCAGGGACGGACTATCTTTTTGATTTTAACGTCCTGATCTGAAGACATTTCTCAAAAAAAGATGGCCCGAAGGGGGCCTGAAGATTTGGAAAAATATACACAGCACTCGGCCTGCTCCCGAAAAATCATTTTTTGCTTCCGTCAGCCTGATCTGAGGGTGAAGCAAAATCCCAATTGGTCAGATCTATCAGGAGGTTCTCCCGGTCCTGAGCAGTCAAAGCCCTCCTTTTAGGAACAGCACCAAGATCCAGATAGTATTCATTTAATTCCGTACCGGTCACGTACAGTATTGATCTCTCCTCCGGCTCCACGCTCCCCAGATATATTCCATCATTGGCAAGTTCCACCCTGGTTTCCTCTATACGTCCGGATTTGGAAACCCTCAATATGTGAGTTCCTCTCTCAAGCAGCCGTATTCCCCAGTATTCCTTGACCGGTGTATTAGCCGATCCTTTTACTGTCCCCAGAACGTATTCCGCGCATAATTTGAATCCATGATATGTACTGATAACCACCAGCAGCTTTGTTTTGAGGTACCATGATCCTCCGGACCAGTGTATCTTTGAGAACATGCAGGCATAGTCTTTCCAGCCATCACCGTTAAAATCAGCGCAAACATAGGAAGGCAGATTTTCAGAATTATAGAAGCTTTCAAATGGGTATATCTCCGGCCCATACCTGTCAATTGGCGGCATGCTGTACCCCACAGTATAATCAGCGATCACTCGCCTGACCTCATAGGGTATGCTGATATATGAGTCAACATAGTAACAATCTGTTTCACTATAGTGACCCTCAATGTATGGTTCAGGTCCCATGATCACTGTACATCCATTTATTGTCATCAACAATGCTACCGCTGTAACCAGATCTTTTATCGTACCCATAAACTACCTCTCTTGAAAACAGAGAACCCTGCCTACCTTCTGCCGGAAATGCGCACAATTTTATCCGGATTGCTCTGGGTTTGTTTTTTCGGACCGGAATCATGTCTTTTATTCTCATTATGAACTTTGTGTTCCGGGATTCTGCTTCTGGATCTATCCGGATCCGGATGCTTTTTCTGGATCTGCTTTTCCGGTTTGACCTGATGAGAAGAATGATTTTCCTTTAAAGGAGCCTTCCTTTCTTCATACACTTTTTTAGTTACTTTTATAGCAGGCCGGTACTCATATCTGTGTATCTTGACGTGATGGTAGTTGTGATGATCACGTTTTCTGAATTCATAATAATGCACATGGGCCTTGTGATCGTATACCCTGCACCAGTCCGGATCAGGGCGGCGCGGAAAGTAAATATGGTGATGATGGACTGCACAGGATGGATGACAGTAATCAGTCTTTATCATCCATGGCCCAAAAACCCATGCTCCTGTCAAAAGATGAAAAGAAACCTGACGATACCGAAGAACATGCCTGGGCCCATGAAATGACCACTGGTATTCTATGCTTACCCGATGCGGCCAACTGCTTTCACAGCTTTCAAACCACGGATCACCATCATCTCTGTATTCTATCTGTTCGCAATGATCATGTCCATCCCCGATCCTCACACTAACATTGACATCAGCAAAGAGAGCTGCCGGAAACAGTAAAGCAGCAGAGAGAAAACACAGTTTATTCATAAAAACCTCCTTGAGCAAAAAGCCTGACTCTGACATCCTTCAGTTATATAGATGTATGAAAATGAAGAAACAGCTCAGTTTTTAAGGTAAGATCGGAGTGTAAACTGCAGGCATTTACTACTGAGGTTTACAGAAATGCCTTGATCTGAAGAGAGAGTGTATGCAGACCGGGAAGGTTTTCCATATCAACTCGCCGTAACTCAGCGCGGTAGGATCCGTTTACGGAAAAATGCTTTCCTATCTGGATTTCCGATGCAACAGAGAAGACCTGTGAGAGACCGGAGCCAAACCCCCGTGCGATACGATAATCCAGTTCTCCCGGTATATTTACAATGGATAATGTATACGAAGCTTCGAGCCATACCTTATCAAATACAGCCCAGGACAGACCTGGATTTATCTGTAAATATGTACAACTGTCAGCACTAAGTTTACGCCGCAGAGTCGATCTGCTATCCTTGCGTGCCCATCCTGCACACTCCTTGAGGTAAATATCAAAAGCATCTCCGATTCTGAAGGACTGTGTAAGTTCGGTGTTAAGATCCCTGACATAGAAATCGCTTTCCAGAGAATCATCCCTGAAAAAGTAAAGATGTCTTGTTTCATCACGAAACGTCCACCTTCCTCGCTTCAACTCCAGATTAAACCCTGATTGTATGCAGGGCTCCCGGTAAGATCTTATCTTCCGGAAAGAAGGTGTCACAAATATATCACCACGTAAATCTTCCCTGCCCTGTGGAACCCACTGTGCTTCCTGTCTGTAGGAGACATCAGCATAGGTGGAAGAAGATTGTTTTTTATCACGAAAATGCTCATTTAAAGAATTGATTCCCGGTATCCATGACGAGGCAGTTTTGAGTCCGGCTTCGACATGTTCTTCTGAAAGCAGAGTACCTTGCCATGTCAGATCATTGAGAATGCCTTTTATTTGTTTCAGAGGTCTGTATTGCCAATCAATTTCCATTATTGTTTTTCTTATGCGGGTACTTGCAGTCTTATCATAGATTTCACGTTGCTGCATAAACCAATCCCCCGGTGTATGCGGAACGTACTCTTTTAGTGAATCATCATAGATGTGCGTTCCAAGTCCCTTACCTGCAAAGACCGGTACCTGAATAAACACTGAGGATTTTTCCGAGTTGGTTCGATAACGCAGATGTGATGTAAAACCGGATGCTACAGGTTCTATGCTGCTGGAAAACTCAGCCAGAAATGTTGACAGAGAACCAGCACCGTTATTTACATTACGCTGGTAATTTCCTGAAGCGGCCACCTGCCATCCCGGAAGAATCCTGTGATTGACGGACTGCTCCCACAGAATGGAGTAGCCGGTGTCGCTTGAGGTCAAGAATCCCTTTCCCGCGCGGAAACTGGTAAACGTTATTGATTCATGCAATTTCCATGGCTCATACCCGAAACGCAGCGATCCTTCCATCAATCCTGTTCCCGGTGCTGAAGAGTCCGGCTTCCATTCGTCCCTGAAAAAGGTTCCAACATTGATATTATCAAGCACCAAATTGACACCTGCATTTTCAAGACGACCCAGCCCTCCTGAGGATGTACCGTTGTGGCGGAAAAACGATCCATTATAGTCAAGTGACAGCCAGTCCGCGGGAAGCCATTTTGAATTGCCATAAAATTTATCAGTCAGCAGATCTGAATCAAAACGGTTCTGGCCATAACCAAAACTGGTTGAAAACCCTGGAAATGGAGTGACACCTACTGCACTTTCCCATATCTGACGGGAGCCTGAGTTCAGGGTAAGGGATCTGTCGTTCCACTTTCTGTACCTGTCAAATGTCTCCTGAAGTTCATTACCGAATTGTTTTGAACTGTAAAGGTAATCACCGGAAAGCCATACACCCCTTTTCCGGATCTGGTCCGAACCTGCGACAAACGATAATACGACTGATGAGCCAAGGTTGTCATCATCATCAATTGATGAAAACAGGTTCTGGTCGGCTTCCTGTCCTGCTGCATTTATCCTGGCTTTCAGGAACTCATAGTTAACATCCGCTATCAGTTCTCCTTTTGTGAACCTGCGGGGAGGAGGCAGTTCCGATAACGGGGAATAATCTCCCATCCCCTCACCGGCATATTTATAAACAAATTCCCGGTGAATTGAGGAATCTGTTCTTACATAATCTCCATTACCATCACCAACATGCTTAAACCATACATAGTAGAACCCGTCCACACTGTCAGGTTTTGAAGGGTTGTATCGCTTATGCACGAAATGTCCGTCCTGGATTTTGTAAAGTGGATAGAGTGCATCATCGGATGGTACATCGTTGCGATGCACCGGCCTGTGAGAAGATGCCATCGGAGGACTGTCACCTGCTTCTCTCAGTGCTTTCATATCAGCGGCAGAAAGCGAGAGATCTATGGGATGGTTGCGGTTGTCAGCTTCAGACCAGAGCGCTCCTTTTACGGAGAATATGGAATCAGGAACGGAAAAACCCGCCGATACCCCGACAATTGTCCTCTGATAATCAAATAACTTGTATTCATATTCCACCCTGATAATGTCATTGTCTTTTATGAGTACGCGGGGATTGAATGTGATCGAACCGAGATCATAATCAACTGTAAAATCCTTGTCCTCACCCTCGGAAAGAGTTTTTCCGTTCAGAATCACCTTCACAGTTCCACCAATAGGGGTAATAAAACCCGATTCACCTTTTCCGGAGAGAGTATATGGTCCTTGAATTCCGTTTTGACCATACCATGTTTCGCTTGTATGCATTCCCCCGGAAAGAGCACCAAAAGCATTCACGGAAAAAGCTTTTGGATGAAAGGAGGCTGAAAGACCTTTTATTTTTTTCTGCTCCTTGAAAATCCCTGAGGAGAGCCAGTTTATATACTGATCGCCTGCAACGGCACCAAAATTCGGGTCAGTCAATGCGACATAGATCATGTCAAATTCACTTATCTCCCGTGTAGCTCCATCAAGAGATGTTCCCTGATCACTCAGATGAGCATTGATTTCAGTACCAGGACGGATCTGCCCCCCTATTCTCACGTCAAGACCCTGCTCCAGATTAAGTTCCCCAAGGCTGCCTATCGCTACACCGATGCTCTTGTAACCAGACACTGCGAGGTTCTCACTTTCCCTGTAAGCAGTGGCAGCGACTCCAGTGGTGGTGTCATAGAGATTACCTGTTTTTGAGTAGGTTTTAGGAAAGAGAGAGAAACTCTGAGTAATACCATAGAAAGCGGTCTGGAAACGGACCCTGATAGGAACACCACTGTCGATAGCTTCTGAGAAAAGAAGAGAGTTACGGCCGGGGATAAAAACCCAGGGAGGTATAACAGCACTATCCTTATCAAGTGACACAGAAAGGGTCCTCTGATCCAGCATCCTTTCACTAATGCGATACGGTCCCGGCCCTCCATCAGAATAGATAACTGTATCGACTGATTCTGCAGAGAGCAGCGATGTAAAAAGGTACAAAAAGAGGGAGACGAAGATTAGATTCCGGATAAGTGCCTTCCTGTAAAACCGATTAAACTCAAATTGAAGGGATCACAGGAAAAATATACTACTTACTTTAGTAGCTGGAAATAAACTGGTTCTGTAGTTCTTTACTTCGGAGGCAGATTTTAAAAGGTTAAACAGATCTGATGGGGGATCAATTCTGGAAAAAAAATATTGGTTATTTGCGATTTTGGGAATTATCGACTGAGAAGATACTCTCTTAAAGCAACAGCATTGTTTAGATGCGACTCTTTAGAGCTGAAAAGCAGAGTTACAGAGTCATGGTTTTTTATTTCATCTAATAGCTTTTGCACAGTGGCACTATTTTCGTCGAGTTCTTTGAAGTACCTGCTTTTAAATAGTTCCCATCTGGCTGGATCATGATTAAACCATTTTCTCAATTCAGTGGAGGGTGCGATTTCTTTTAGCCAGAGGTCAATTTTAGCTTTAGCTCTGGAGAGTCCCCGAGGCCAAATCCTGTCGACGAGTATCCGGAAGCCATCGTGTTGATCGTGGGGGAGGTATGCTCTTTTGATTTTGATATTCATGGTGACTGTTTTCTTTGAGGAGATGGTGGTGGAAATACTGTGCCATTTTTTTGAGGGACGGACCATTTTTTTCAGGGGGATGGGACGGACTATTTTTTTAAGAGAGAGAGCTATCATGCCAAAATATCTAATATCACAAAGGGTGTGCGGAATTTTTTGTGTAAACTGGTATATAGTGCAGGTGTATTTAAT
>DAOTAZ010000139.1:0-8561 GCA_035382965.1 Chitinispirillaceae bacterium
CAAAGGAGTGCCTGGGAATAGAACCGAATAGAACGTTCTTGGTTATCGTTTTCACTGAGCCCACTTCACCGGTAAGAAGTCCCATGTTCATGTTTCTGTCGTTTACTACATAGAGAAGTCTGTCCAGAGCCTCCCTGTGGTCCTCGCTTTCGAAGAAAAATCTGATGTCGCAGAGATCTTCAAACGGTTTTTCCCTGAGTTTCCAGTATCTCACATAGCTCATCTTCAGGAACGTCCCCCGGTTATGGTAATTAGATTATCTGTCACGGCATCGAAACACTCTTTTGTCCGGGATTGTGCCTGGTCTAAGACAGCCGGACGCATATGTCTGATAGCGGCTCTGATTTCAGGGGAGTAGATGATATAGCCGATGTAATGCAGTGTGATGGAGAGATACTTTTTCACCAGTTCGGCAAAACGGGTCCCCACCTTGACATCTTCTCCGTTTTTCACCATGTTAAGTATCAGCAGAGTCTTTCGGCTGTAAAGCCACTCTTTCATTTTTTTCCCTTCTTCGGGAAACTTTCCGGCAAAATAAGCAAGGAGATCATTCACGGTCGCAAAACTTTTTCCGGTTTGAGGGTTGGTGAAATTTTTGATGATTTTCTGTGCCTCGCTGTTGCCGGGAAAAAGCCTTGCTAATCCCCTTACTATGCCGTTTTTCAGGTATCCATAGGCGTTTTCAATAGATGTCGGTAACCCGTCTGTGACCACGATCCCGCAGGGGAAAGCGGCATAAAAATCGGTGACATGGTAGTCGCTTCCGGCCCCAAGGTCCACAAGAATATAATCGGCGGACATCTTACTGAGATTACTGATAATCCTCTGCTTCTGGGCATAATTGGGGTTCGCGAGTTCCAGGATATCACTGGCTCCACTGATAAGCCAACTGTCCGGAACGATTGTAGGGACTGCTATGTCGCTTAAATTCTTGCATTTTCTGTTAATAAAATCCTGTAATCCGCCATTTGGGCGCTTAACACCCAGGCAGATATGGAGATTCGCGCCTCCCAGGTCGGCATCTATGAAACCTACTGAAAAACCCTGTTTTGAAAGAGTGGCTCCGATATTGGCGGTTATCGTGCTTTTTCCTACTCCACCTTTGCCGCCGCCAACAGAAATAACTACCGGATCTTTCATTTCAGGTAAGCCCCGCAACTGCAATACTCAGGGCTATTTGGAATTAAGGGTATTGAACAGTATAATAATCTGCAAGGTAACATTTAAAATTGACAAAATCGACCCCAGCACACCCCAGGGCATTTTAAATGATTCAGGAACAAACATCGTATCGCCAGGGTAAAGTACATATTTTTTAACATCGTACTTTTCAGTGGCGTTCCATATCTCCTTCATGTCAGCGGTTATAACCGAACCGTCAACTCTGATTATCTTGATGTGTTTTACTTTTGTGTTGGTAAGCCCGCCGCACATGGCGATTGCCTTCACAAGCTCTATTGGCTCATAAATCTGATATTCACCTGCTCTGGAAACCGCGCCGATTATAAAAATCTTGTTTGCGTAGTATGCTTCAATGGAGACCGAAACAACGGGGTTATTTACATAAGAGGAGAGCTTTCCCTGCATTATCTTTACTAACTGGGCACAGGTAAGCGACGCCACACTGACTTCGCCTATTACCGGGTAATTGATCCTCCCGTCAGGCCTGATCTTGTGACGCCCTGAAAATTCAGGGTGCTCCACTACGTTAATTGATATTACATCTCCCGCTTGCAATACATATTCTTCAGCCTCACCGAATGAGGATGAACATAACGCAAGCAGGATGATTACAGGTAATATAAGTCTCATATTTTTTTTAAAATATTGTCCCGGCCGGTTAAACTCTCCTCTTGCAATAGATGTAAAATCAACTAGGGAAGTAAAGTATACCTTTCAAACTAAAGCAAATCAAGAAGAAAAATCTCTAATTGATTGCTTTTCTATGCATTAGACGTTTCCTTCCGGGATCGAAAAAATTTTCAAATGATAACTATTACCTCCAGTTTCATTCTGCCGGATGCAAATTCTGCATTTTCTGCCTGTACTTGCACTTCCGGAAGGTGTAAATGAACACTTACTGATTCCTGCTGATTGTATCTGCTGAAATATTGGAAATTTCAGGCATTGTATCGGCCCTCTGAACACTGATTTCTGATGCCGGTGGAGTTGAAACCGGCATTGTCACTGGTTCCGGCGGACGGCTTTTTACTTTGGGCTTACTTACTTTTCGCTCTGCCGGGATTTCCGCGACAGTGTCAATTCCGGTAGAAACGGTTTTTTCCTCTGTCGCCAGGGAGTCAACTGCTATCCCGGCTGAAATCGTATCAACAGCAGCCCTGGAATTAATTTCCCCTGCCTGAAAGGGAATTGTGAATGCCAGAAGCCTGTTCTGTGAACTGTACTCGATTTTTAATCGTGAATTGGTGCTCAGCAGGTAGAAATAAAAAATTCCCGGCAGAAAAACAAGTATAAAAATTACAATAGCGAATCTTAAAACCAGCTTTCCGGGGATTCTCTCATGTCCATATCTGTTACCAGAACTACCCTTCTCTCTGTTTTTAAGAAGATATCTCTGAATCTCCAGCAGAAACTGTGCCTGTCCGGCATCTGTCTTCGACTCAACTTCAATATCAAAGGATATATCCTGATAACCTGAATTTTTCCTGAACCACTCCTCGAAATCCTTCGGTTCAGAGCCCTTCAGTTTCTTCAACAGTGTTTTGGAGAGGCTTTTAAGCTTTTCAATAATCTCATCATGCGATGACCCTTCGAGTTGTTCATTGTAATAAATGCCCTTTAGAAAGGGCGAAATCAGAGTGAAGAACGCGTTGGGGTCTCCTCTTGATGCAAGAAGTAGTAAAAGCCGTTCCTTAGAGGAAATCTTTTTTTTCATTTTTCCTAAAATACTACGAACACATTAGTGTGGCAATATAATGAGATTAGTAGCGATTGAACAGAGAAATGTTTTTTGGTATTTTCAGGGTTGATTTATGATGAATACTGGTTCAGAAGATAATATTAAATACATGCAGAGGGCGCTCAGCCTCGCACGATCTGCAAAAGGAAAGACATTTCCCAATCCTGCGGTCGGCGCGGTTGTGGTTAACAATGGAGTTATAGTCGGCGAAGGTGCCACAGAGGTCTGCGGAGGTCTCCACGCCGAAAAGAACGCGATTATTGCTGCCGGTGAAAAAGCTGCAGGCGCCACACTCTTTGTTACTCTTGAACCATGCTGTCATTATGGACGAACCCCTCCATGCACAGATTTCATTATCAATGCGGGAATAAAGAAAGTTTTCGTTTCTCTGAAAGATCCCAATCCACTGGTAAACGGTAAAGGTATCCGGCAACTGAGAGATAAAGGTATCGATGTATCGATCGGGCTTTTATCCGGGGAAGCGGAAACACTCAACGAGGACTTCTTCTGGGCTATTACAAGGAAGAAAGCATGGATCTCCCTTAAACTGGCTCTTACTCTCGATGGAAAGATAGCCGATGAGAACGGAGATTCCAAATGGATCACTTCGAAAGCATCACGCAAAATAGTCCATGAACTCAGGAGTTTCCATGCCGCAGTCGCGGTGGGGAGAAGAACACTTGAACTGGACAATCCGCAACTGACGGTAAGGCATGTAAACGGACCATCTCCGGCCAGAATAGTCTTCTCTCCTGACTGCAATATCCCGGAAAAGAACTATTTCTGTGAGCATGCGAAGGATTCCAGAAGCATAGTAGTGGTAAGGGGCGGAGCCGAAAGGGAGATTGTTACCCGCTCAGGAATTGAATTCTGGTCTACAGGTGAAAAAGATCCTGAATCGAGTCTCAATGTGTTTCTGGAGATGGCATTTCAGCAGGATATTACCAGTATCATGGTTGAGGGCGGGCAGAGGCTTGCATCCCAGTTCCTGGAATTCGGACTTGTAAACAGAGTTTACCTTTTTTACGGAAATAAAATCCTGGGCAGCGGTAAAGCAGGGTTCTCCTTTTTAAACAATCTCCCGATCGATAAATGCTTTTACCTGGAAAAGATACGCTTTACCCCTGTTGATGACTCGGATTTCATGATAAGCGGAATACCTGCTCTCAAATCTCCTCAATGACTCTTTCAGGGTTGCTATTCGCAGTGTAATGGGAGTATTTTCTCTAGTTTATATGTTATCTTAAACAGCACCTGTTATAAAAAACAAAGCAATTAAATCAGTGTAATAAGTGTAATCAGTTAAATCATAGTTAAAGACAATTCAGGTTAAATCAGTGGTCATGTTTACCGGACTTATAGAATGCCTGGGAACCGTAAGGTCAATTAATCGAAGCGGCACTTCAATAAAAATCTGCATAGTGCCCGGAGCTGAGAACTACATTGTTCCTGAAGGCGGATCGGTTGCCATCGATGGCGTTTGCCTGACTGTCGAGAGGTGTGAAGGGGGGGCTCTGCATTTTTCTGCTGTGGCTGAGACTGTTAAGCGCACGACTCTGAGTGATGCTGTTCCGGGAAGAAGGGTTAACCTTGAACGGGCGATGAAGCTGGGGGACAGGCTCGATGGGCATCTGGTGCTCGGACACGTTGACGGAACAGGAGTTATTGTCAGGGACCGGGACTTAAACGGCAGTATCCAGCGCAGTATCAGAGTACCCCCTGAACTGATGCCGTTTATGGCTTTAAAGGGATCCGTCGCAATCGATGGCATCAGTTTGACAATCGCTGCAACAGGTCCCGAAGAGATCACCATTTCTCTTATTCCACTGACAATCAGCAGCACGACAATGGCACATAAAAGAACCGGCGACTCTGTAAATATCGAAATTGATGTGCTGGCCAGATACATCAGTAATCTGGTACAGAAAAATACAGGATTGAAGGAAGATACTTTGTTGACAAAACTGGAAGGACTCGGATATTGAAAACATTTTCTGAAATAGAGCAGGTAATTGAGGATTTTCGTAACGGAAAATTTGTAATTATAGTCGACGATGAGGACAGGGAGAATGAGGGGGATCTTGCCTTCGCATCCCAGATGTGTACTCCTGAGAAGATCAATTTTATGGCCAGATATGCCAGGGGACTGATCTGCATAGCGATGGAAGGGAAGCGTCTCGAGGAGCTTCAGATACCGATGATGGTAACCCAGAACACATCCAGATTTGAAACCGCATTTACTGTCTCAGTTGAAGCCAGGGAAGGGACTACCACAGGGATTTCCGCAGCAGACAGATCTACTACGATTCTTAAACTGGTTGATCCATCCGCAAAACCGGAGGATTTCGTACGTCCGGGGCACATGTTTCCTATCAGAGCCCGGGAAGGCGGGGTTCTGGTGCGCAGCGGTCAGACAGAGGCCTCTGTAGATCTTGCCCGTTTAGCCGGCCTTTATCCCTCCGGAGTTATCTGTGAGATCATGAATGAAGACGGCACCATGTCGCGGATGCCGCAACTGCTTGAATTCAGTGCCAGACATGACATAAAGCTGATCAGCGTTGCGGACCTGATCCGGTACAGAACTGCCAAAGATAAACTGGTCAGGCGGAGTGCAACTGCCCGGCTTCCTACTTCTTTTGGCCCTTTTGATGTGGTTGCATATGAGGAGATACTCTCAGGAGCGGTTCACATCGCACTTCAGAAAGGCCCGATAGATCCCGCAAAACCTGTGCTTGTCAGGGTGCATTCTGAATGTTTTACAGGAGATATTCTGGGATCCAGCAGGTGTGATTGCGGTGAGCAGCTCCACAAAGCCATGGAGGCGATAAGCCAGCAGGGCGGATTAGTATTGTACCTGCGTCAGGAGGGACGGGGAATAGGTCTGGTAAATAAAATCAAAGCCTATGCGCTTCAGGACCAGGGACTTGACACAGTTGAGGCAAATGAACAGCTCGGATTTCCTCCTGATCTTCGGGATTACGGTATCGGTGCCCAGATTCTTGCAGATCTCGGTGTGCGCAAGATCCGTCTCATGACAAATAATCCGCGCAAAATCATAGGGCTGGAGGGTTATGGACTCGAGGTGGTGGAAAGAGTGCCAATTGAGATCTCTCCGGGGAAGGAAAACGCAAGATATCTCTCAACTAAAAAGGAAAAACTCGGTCATTTACTCGAAGGAGGCCTGGTATGTCAACCATAGTGGAAGGAATTCTTGACGCGTCGGGAAAAAGATTCGGCGTTGTTGTGAGCCGTTTCAATGAACTAATCTCCCGTAAGCTTCTGGAAGGGACGATGGACTGCCTTATACGTCATAATGCCGATAAGGACAGCGTTACGGTTGTCTGGGTACCAGGTGCGTTTGAGATACCCGTTGTCGCTCAGAAAATGGCCAGATCGAAAAAGTACGATGCCATAATCTGCCTGGGAGCGGTCATAAGGGGTGGAACTCCCCATTTTGACTATGTAGCCGCAGAGGTGTCAAAAGGTGTGGCTAATGTCAGCCTCAGCGAGGGCTTGCCGATCATTTTCGGAGTACTTACAACAGATACCATCGAGCAGGCTGTTGAAAGAGCCGGTACCAAAGCAGGAAATAAAGGCTGGAATGCCGCTCTGGGGGCAATAGAGATGGTTGATCTGTTTTCAAAGCTGTAAATGTACTATTTTCGATTGCTCATCGTAATACCTTTTTTCAGAACTGAACCGTATAGTGGACAGCTAATATGAGTGATTTGAAAAATGAGAGCCCCTTTAAAAGCAGGCACAAAGCCCGGGAACTTGCTTTACAGACTTTGTATGCCTGTGAAGTAGGCAAAACCGAAGAAGAATGGATGAGCATGCTCGAACGTATTGCTGAAACCGGGGCCCTGTCTCCTGAGGTCAGGAAATACGCTTCTGACCTGGTGAGGGAAGTTTACAATTCTTCAGAACATATTGATAAGCTGATTCGTGAAAAAACAGCCAACTGGGAACTTAAAAGGATGGCGGCCATTGACCGTAATATCCTCCGGCTCGCCGTAGCCGAAATGAGCTGTTTTACCAATGTACCAGTCAAAGTTGTAATCGATGAGGCAGTAGAGCTTGCAAAAGAGTTCGGAACTGAGGATTCCGGCAAATTTGTAAACGGAATAATAGATTCTATTCATAAAACGATGAAAAAACAATCCGATTCACTACGAAAGGATGGTCCGCAGAATGGAACAGACCCACTCCAGGCTTAATCGCATCTTTGCCCTCCTGGTATTTTCTATTGCTTTTGTCCTTTTCATCCTGACAGTCGCTCCTACAGTAGCATTCTGGGATTGTGGCGAGTATATTGCCGCAGGACACTCACTCGGTATCCCGCATCCTCCAGGCAACCCGCTTTTCATGATGATGCTCAGGGTGGCCAGTATGGTTTTCTCTTTCTTCAGTGATATCGGGTACAGGATGAATTTTCTGGTGGTTTTGACCAGTGCTGCTACCGCCATGTTCATCTATCTGATCACTGTCAGAGTCGCTATCGGGATGATAGGTATGCCTGACACCAGATGGAAACAGTTGATTATCTACACAGGCGGCATTGTCGGTGGACTGTTTGCTGTGACCGGAACTACTTTCTGGTTCAGTGCGGTAGAGGCCTCTGAAGCTAACCCATCGATGCTTTTTGTGGCAATCACGACCTGGCTGGCTCTGGTCTGGGCTCAGAGTAAAGATCCCGGAAGAGACAAATATCTGGTACTGCTTACTTATGTCAGTTTCCTTGGTATAGGGGTACACATGTACTCCATGATCGTACTTCCGCCAATATTCCTCTTTATTATTCTTTGGGATGAACAAAAACGCAAAGATTGGCGCGTGTGGGTGACTGCAGCGTTGATCGGAATCGTTATAAAGAATATGCCTCTTTTTATCTGGGTTGGAAGTGCAACAGCACTTGGTACTCTCATAATGTCTCTTCTTGAGGGTCCCAATCAGAAAAAATGGCGGTTCTGCTTCTGGGTCGCTCTTTTTGCCGTAGTGGGCTTCTCTTCCCATCTCTACATCCCGATCAGGTCATCACTCGACCCAATGATTAACGAGAACCATCCCGAAACATGGACCTCCTTTAAAGAGTATCTGGAAAGAAAACAGTATGGCTCTGAAGACATGTTTTCCCGTATGTTCTGGCGCAGAGGCTCATGGGCTCATCAGTTCGGGATCGAAGGCCACATGGGGTACGGAGGTTTTCATCTGACCCAGTTCTTCCAGCTTGGTCCTAATGATACGGAAAGAAACTATTTCGAAGACGGGTTCTGGGTAGGCTCCGGAAAACTTCTGGTCTATCTCCTGCCCACATTTTTCATGTTTTTTGGGATGTATTATTTGTATAAGCGGAATCGGAATATAGGAATTTTTCTGATAACTCTCTTCCTGGTTTCATCGGTGATGCTGGTCTTATACATGAATTTCGCGGATGGGACACGGCCGGAATACAGGGATTATCTCTACTGGGTTAAAAGCGGCAAGCAAGGACCCATGCCTACTGTTCACAGGGAGGTCAGGGTACGTGATTACTTCTTTGCCGCGGCATTCATGTATTTGGGAATGTGGATGGGAATAGCGGCAACCGCTGCGATGCATTATTTGTTTACAAATAAAAATAAAATGCTTCGCACGACAGTTG
>DAOTAZ010000140.1:0-8551 GCA_035382965.1 Chitinispirillaceae bacterium
TCGTCGAGGGGGCCTTCATCGCGGCGTCAGGGACTTTCGTGTCGATCGCGGCAGCGATCGGCATGTCGGTCTGGCGGGCGCGCGAGGCCAAGGACGTCGAGACCTATGGCTCGGCGCGCTGGGCTGATGCGGAAGAGGTGATGCGCAGTGAAGGAATACCGCTCTATACACGCGAGTACATGTCGAGAGTAAAAGATGCAGACTGGATCGGTTTTTCACTTCAATATGAGCTTCAATACACAAATATCGTGAATATGATCAATCTGGCCGGTCTGGAGGTTTATAGCAGGGACCGTTCTGAAAGTGATCCGCTTATAATAGCAGGGGGGCCCTGTGCAGGTAACCCTGAGCCGCTTTCCCGCTTTATCGATGCTTTTGCCATAGGTGACGGAGAGGAAACCGTTATCGCGCTATGCAGAGTGCTCGAGAGAGAGAAGATAGCCGGATCATCAAGAGAGGCTAAACTAAAGGCGATTTCAGAAATACCGGGAATCTATGTGCCATCTCTTTACAGCGAGGAAAAGAGGGGAAAGTTTACTGTTGCAGCAGGGAAAAGAGTGACTGCGGCAAAAGTTCCGGTCCTTCGCAGGGAATACTATCCTCTGAAACCGCTGGTTCCTCTTATCGAGACTGTTCATTGCAGACTGGCAGTGGAGGTTATGAGAGGATGCACAAGGGGGTGCCGGTTTTGTTCAGCAGGTATTTATTACAGACCGGTGAGGGAGCGGAGCCCCGGGGAAATATATCTGCAGATACGTGATGGGGTTGAATCTACGGGATGGCGGGATGTTGGTCTGCTGAGTCTATCCACTGCGGACTACACCTGTCTCAGCGGCCTTCTGGAAGCTGCTACAGAGCTAAAGGAGAAGTATCACATTTCCATAGCTCTTCCTTCAACCAGGGTTGATGCTTTGACTAAGGAGCAGTTCGAGCAACTGGGGCGTGTATCCGCTTCATCATCACTGACAATTGCACCTGAGGCAGGCAGTGCCAGACTGCGCAGGGTGATAAACAAGGATTTCACAGATGAGGCTATCTTCAGTACCGTTGAAAAGCTTCTTTCCGGTAATGTACAGACGTTGAAGCTTTATTTCATGATCGGACTGCCCACCGAGAAGGATGAGGACATCGAGGCGATTATCCAGATGGTTACAAAGATTTCAGGGATGGTGAGGGCCAGGCAGAGCCGCCGGATGATACATGTGTCGATCTCACCTTTTTCCCCAAAACCCCATACTCCATTCTGCCGTGAGAAAATGGAGGATACTGATTCTCTGTGGAATAAAGGATCGCATATTAAAGCGGCTCTGAGAAATCTAAGAAATGTCAAGGTATCATACCGCAATCCTCAGGTAACGATGCTGGAAACTGTGGTGGCCAGAGGTGACAGGAGAGTATCTGATCTTATCTTTCAGGCCTGGAAAAATGGAGCCAGATTCGACGGGTGGGATGAGTGCTTTGATATTCAGCGCTGGATCGATGCGGCATCTGAACTGAATATTGATTTGAATACATACCTCGATGAGATTCCGGAGATGCAGGAACTTCCCTGGTCAGTAGTCTCAACCGGAGTTTCGGAATCGTTTCTGATGGAGGAGAGGCGGCGGGCTCTGCTTGGGATGACCACAGAGGATTGCCGAACCGGAAAGTGTACATCGTGCGGTGTATGTGTAAACGGTATCAGGAGAGAGATTCCGGATGAAAAAAGTTTTATCCTTTACAGTGGATCAAGAAACAGCGCTACACAGAAAAAGGAAACAAGACTTTTTCAGTACAGGTTTTTATACAGAAAGGGTGAACAGGTAAGATATCTGGGCCATCTTGACATGGTTTCTGTTATACAGAGGGCATTTCTGGCTGCCGGGGTACCTGTTGCTTTCTCCAATGGTTTCAATCCTCACCCCAGGATGTCTTTCGGGCCCCCTCTGCCATCGGGCATAATAGGGGAGTGTGAGGCATTTGATGTTGTGATGACGGGAAAACTCTCTTCAGACTCTCTTATTGTAAACAAATGGCTGCCGGATGACTTAAAGGTAATCGGGTTCAGGGAACTACCGGAAAGATCGCCATCGCTGAATTCCTCCATCTCATCGGCACTCTACAGGTTTACTCCATACCAGGAGATGGAAGAGGGGGATATCAAGGAGAGAATCGGGCGACTGCTTTCACTTGATGCAGCAGAGGTGGAAATCAAAAAGGGTGGAGAGGTCAGGTGTAAAAACATAAGGCCAGGAATAATAGAACTGAAATCTACTGAGGGTGGTTTCGAGGCGCTTTTGTCAATGGTTTCTACGAATTCCTGTAAACCTTCAGAACTGATAAAGGGCTTGTTTCCGCAGATGGAACCGGCGGATTTCACGATTGTAAGAGAACAGTGTTTTTCGGGTGGAGAGCCTGTCGGGTGGCAGGTGTAGCAGAGATTAACTTGTTTACTGCTTAAACAGAGCCATTCCCTCTCCTGCAATCCACCCTGTGGTCCATGCAGCCTGAAGGTTGAATCCTCCTGTGAGTCCATCGATATCAAGCAGTTCTCCGGCAAAAAACAAGCTCGGGTAAAGTTTGCTCTGCATAGTTTTGAAAGAGATCTCAGAGAGTTTTACTCCACCGCAAGTCACGAATTCCTCTTTGTTTCTGTCTTTCCCTGTGATTTTTAATTCACATTTGTGGATCTGGGCTGCAATTTCTGCTGCCTGTTTTTTTGACAGATCAGCCCAGTGTTGATCACTGCCGCATCCTGAGGCTTCGGCAAGGGAGTTCCAGAGCCGTCTGGGAATTTTAAGCGGTGGTTCGCCAAAGATCTTTTTCCCGGCGATTAGTTTACGATTGCCGGAGAGTATCTGTAAAGTCTGCTCAAGTGTGGAATCGGGGAACCAGTCGATCCGGCAGGTTGTCTTATACTCTTTTGCGTGCAGTTCCCTTGCGGCCAGTGAGGAGAGTTTAAGTACAGCAGGACCACTTATTCCGTTGTGAGTGATAAGCACCGGACCTGCAGATGAAAACCTGGTTTGCGGTAAAGAGATTAAGGCCTTCTGTAATGATATTCCAGGAATGGATGAAATTCTGCTGTCAGTGATCACAAAAGAGAAGAGGGAGGGGATCTGATCGATTATTGTGTGTCCCACTGATGCAGCTATCCTGATTCCTGCTGAATCAGGGGAGCCTCCGGTGGCCAGGAGCAGAAGATCGCAGTATCCTGAGCTGCCATCGCTTGTTAAAAGATCGAAGCCGCCTTTCTGAGGTGAAGTGATTGCTGATGTCAGTCCGCAATTTTTTCTGATTTTGACACCAGTCTTTTCGGCAGTATCAAGAAGACATTTTACTATTGATTCTGACTTATCAGATTCCGGAAACACCCGTCCATCAGGCTCTCTTTTAAGAGAGACACCATGTGACTGAAACCAGTTGACAGTATCGGCAGAATTGAAGCGTTGGAACGGACCGATAAGCTCTCTGCTGCCTCTGGGGTAAAATGTGGAGAGTTGTACCGGGTCTGTAATTGAATTTGTGAGATTGCATCTTCCACCTCCGGAAAGAGCTACTTTTACAAGCGGCTTATCTCCCTGTTCGAGAACCGTTATATCGGCGGAGCTGTTTTTTTCTTTACAGGAGATTGCTGCGAATATGCCTGCGGCACCACCTCCTGCAACAGTGATTTTCATCCTGGTATTCAACCTTTCGTAACTGTCCATGTGATAAAGGCCCGGATTTGGAAACTGCAGTGAGTCCAAGTTATAGCTTCTCATTCAATGATTTAAACATTATAATTAAGATTCAGAGCGAAAAGATTCCAAGTAAAAAGAGAACTGCTATTCTGCAGAAATGAAACCCATAATAAACCCATCTGATATACAGCGGATTCTTGTTGAGTTTACTACTCGTTGTAATCTCCGTTGTGCCTATTGTGCCAAAACCCTGGTAAAAGATGACCGTTCATTCGACATGCCTGAGGAACTGTTAAACCACATAATCGATTTCATAATCAAATACAGGACAAATTATGTCTGTATCAACGGGCATGGTGAGACGACCCTTTACAGAAACTGGCATCTGTACAGCCAAAAAATGCTTGATCATGGGATAAAACTGGGTATGATAACAAACATGTCCAGGAAATTAACTGATGAGGAGATTCACACTTTTTCCCGTTTCAGTACAATCGAAGTAAGTTGTGACACAGCAGATCCGGAGCTGTTCAGGAGATTAAGAGGAGGGGCAGACCTGAACCGCCTTCTCGGAAATATTGTCGAAATCCGTAACCGGGCATCGATGGAAAACAGGGAGCCGCCGGTTTTTTCCTTTAGCTGTCTTCTGTCTGACCAGAATGTTTTCGGTCTGGAAGAGTATGTGAAAATAGGGATGCAGTATGGAATCGAGGCGTATAATTTCTGTAATCTGATAAAGTATGACGGAGTGCCGGTCAGACACATTACAGAACTCCCGGATGAGCAGTTTCAAGATGCAGTCGTTCTTTTCCGTGCTACAGTTGCGGTTCTGCAGAAGCATGGGAAAAAGGTCTTTTTCCCTTACGGGCTTATTGACAGCATAAAGAGGAGGCTTGAGAAAAAGGGGAATGACCACAGCGATGAGGGGAAAAAAGAGTATCAGAATTCAGAACATCCGGATGAGACACGGGACTGTCCTGATCCCTGGGTTACCATCTTTTGTCATGCTGACGGGACAGTAGCTCCCTGTTGTCAATACGTTTCTTTCGGGAACCTGAATGAATGCAGTCTGGAGGAAATTTTAAACGGGGAGGAGATGGTGGCTATCCGCAATGGAATTATTTCAGGGAAGCTGTATAAGCATTGTAAAACGTGCGGAATAGCGGGGTGGAGGAAGATAACTGAGGATGAGAAGGGGTAATTCTCTTCCAATCTCCTTGATGCCTGTTTTCACAGGTATGGACGTCACTGAGGGTGGTTGTGTTTTTTACAAAGTGAATATTTACCTCCACGTCATTCCTGTGAAAACAGGATCCAGGAAGAGATTTTCACACAAAGACGCAGATGTGCGGAGAGGAGGCAAAGAATAACCAGGATAAATATGGAAATGGATTTTGTAAAGATGAAAAAATCAGTTTCTTCTGCTTCTGCCAAGAAGATCCCTCCTTGTCGCTCTTGACTGAGCAGTATCTCTGACAGTTCTGGATTTCCTCACTGTTGTAACCTGGTTTTGTTTTACAGCCTCAATGAGCATCATGACATTGACAGTGAAGGAGGCTTCTTCATTTTCGAACGCGAAATCGATTATCAGGGTATCTCCTCTGGAGAGCATGAGTACTTTTTCTGTCCTGTCCGATAAATTGACCTCGGCAAACAGGGTATCGCCTGAGGTTTTTGAAATATTGAATTTTTCCGATAAGTGAAATTCCGAATGCTCTCCGCTCAGAGTCAGAGTTCCAGGCTGGAAATTGAGAAAAAGAGAGGGGGTTGAAAAACTTCTCACGTAGACATCACTACCCGCTGTTCTGACCAGCCTTAAAGCTTTGCACCGGTATTGCCCCGGAATATTGACAGCAAATACCGGTGTACTTATAATCAGGAACAGCAGCAGCTTTTTGTACATAATCCACCGTGTTGAAATCAGATATCGATGTTTTCCGGATGTTCCGCTATTATCTGGAAAATATGTCCCGGACTTTTCTTCGGATCAAGTATTACAAAGTTCCGTCCTCCCTGCCACCTGTATGTTTCATCATTGTTCAGGACATCTTTTACCAGGTATTCCTGAGTGTGCTCCAAACCAAGCGCGCCTACATCAAGATCGATCCATCCTGACTGGGTGTTTTTTACATCTAAATTGACAATACATAACATTTTGCATCCGGACCGCTTATCTACTTTGGAGTAAGTCATGATCTCCCGGTTTTCACAATAGTGAAAAACAAGATTATCGTATTCATGGAATGCCGGATAATTGTTTCTGATGTGATTAAGTGTTTTTATGAAGCTTTTTATATTCCCCGGAGCGTCCCAGTCTCTTGCTTTATACTGATATTTTTCGGAATCCAGAAGCTCCTCTTTACCGGGGTAAGGAACAGTTTCACAAAGCTCATACCCGTTGTACATTCCAAAGAGACTCGAGAGGGTTGCAGCCAGAAAAGCTCTCATTGTAAATGCCTCCCTGGGGGCATTCTGGAGGATAATCGGCAGAATATCAGGCGTGGTAGGGAAGAGCATGCCGCGCATGTATTCTTTTGCGGGTGATGAGGTAAGCTCTTTAAAGTACTCCTCAAGCTCCCATTTCTCATTTCGCCATGTAAAGTAGGTATAAGACATGTCAAACCCCAGCTTGGCCAGCCGGTGCATGACTTTGGGTCTTGTAAATGCTTCAGAGAGAAAAACCAGTTCCGGTCTCTTCTTTTTTATATCACTTATGAGCCATTCCCAGAATATAAAGGGTTTTGTGTGCGGGTTGTCGATTCTGAAGAATGTAAAACCTTTATCTGCCCAGAAAAGGATAATATTCCTGATTTCTGTCCACAGTTCCTTCCAATTGGGATTGAAGAAATCGTAAGGATAGATATCTTCATATTTTTTGGGAGGATTCTCAGCACACTTTATGGTACCATCCTTTTCATAGCAGAACCACTCCGGGTGTTCTTTTACGTGCGGGTGATCAGGGCTGCTGTTGAGGGCGATATCGAGCGCGAGTTTAAAGCCATGCTTTTTACATGCTTTTACAAATTCCTCAAATTCCTCCATCGTCCCGATATCAGGATCGACCGCATAGTGGCCACCATGTTCATTACCAACTGCGTAAGGGGAACCTGGTTCTCCATCAAGAGCTTTGAGACTGTTGTTTTTTCCTTTACGGTTTTTCTTTCCGATGGGGTGGATAGGAACAAGATAGATCGTATCAAAACCCATGTTTTTTATATCGTTCAATCTTTCTATGCAGTCATACCATGTTGCGCTTCTATCGTCATATTTACCCTGTGACCGGGGGAACATCTCGTACCATGTCGAGAATCGCGCGTAAATGGGATCTACTCTTACCTTGAACGTTTTTTCAAACCGGGTGACTTTTCTTTTGTCCGGAAGAGTCCAGGCCTCAAGACCATATTCATAAAAACCGATCTGATCGACTTTAAAACTTCCCCGCCAGAGATCATTATTGACATGCTCCATGGGAGACTTTTTCCAGGCGGAATCGCCCTGTTTTCTGTAGATCAGTCCGGCACCGATCTTTTCATGCCCGGTGCGGAAAATATCAGCTTCCACAATGACCTCATCACCCGGTTCTCTTTTCAGGGGATATTCTCCATTGTTGACAAGGGGAGTAATATTTTCAAAGACAAAGTATGAGAGGCTTTCAGGAAAACTACTCATTTGACTGTTTTTCCCTTTCTTTTTTCCTTGAGATCACAAACTGGTAAAATTTTATTGTTTTAAGTGCGATTTTCTCCCATGAGAATTCCGCCTCGACTCTTTTCCGTGCAGCTTCCCCCATCTGTTCTCTCAACTGGGGGTTTCTTATGAGCAGGTTGATTTTTTCCGCCATATCACGCTGGAAAATCTCAGGATACTTTGGTTCGAAATTGATTTTAGATTCTGCGGCAAAGGAAACAAGAAACCCTGTTTCTCCGTCTTTTATGATTTCCGGGATCCCTCCCACATAGGTCCCGACTACCGGTGTGTGACATGCCATTGCTTCCAGATTGATAATCCCGAATGGTTCGTAAAGAGAGGGGCAAACAAAAACAGCCGCATGTGAGTAGAGAACCCTGAGAATGTGGTGATCGAGCATCTGGCTGATCCAGATTACATTTTTCCTGGACTGCTGCATCCTTGAGATCTCGTTCTGCACCTCTTCTTTGATTTCCGGAGTATCCGGAGCGCCCGCGCAGAGGACGATTTGAGCGCTCTCATCGATATATGGGATGGTTTTAATCAGATGGAAAATTCCTTTTTGACGTGTAATTCTGCCGACAAAAAGGACAAAAGGTTTATCCGGATCGATACCGTATTCCCTCAGGACATCCTGTTTGTAAATACGCTGGTAAAAATTGAGGTCAATCCCGTTATGGATAACTCTTATTCTGGCAGGATCGACATTGTACATCTGAATTACGTCTTTTTCCATATCCGCAGAAACAGCGATTACACCGTCTGCGTTTACATAGGCAGTGTTTTCTATCCAGGTTGAGAGATCATAGCCTGTACCCAGTTGTTCAAATTTCCATGGACGGTGGGGTTCGAGAGAGTGTGTGGTCAGAATCAGAGGTAATTTGTAAAGAATTTTACAGAGAAGGCCAGCCCAGTGGGAATACCAGGTATGGCAGTGTACAATATCACAATCCTGCAGGGCCGCTGCGAATTTAAGATCGTTTTCCAGAGTGCTGAAAATTTTTTCCAGCTTGCCATGAGCACCGTAGAGTTTATCTTTGCAGTCAAAGCCTTTTACAGTGAGCGGGAATTTTCCATTCTGATCTCTGTAGTCCTGGTTTCCAAAGCAGAACACATCGACCGGTATGTGCTTTATCAGTTCACGGGTGAGGAAATCGACATGAGTACCAGCCCCGCCATAAATGTTTGGCGGGAATTCATTG
>DAOTAZ010000141.1:0-8520 GCA_035382965.1 Chitinispirillaceae bacterium
ATTGTAAGTAAATTCGGTGGCAGTTCAGTAGCTTCCAGTGAGAAGCTGATGCAAATTGTCAAGATTCTGAGGATGAACCCGAACCGAAGATGTGTTGTTCTTTCCGCCCCGGGCAAATCGCCCGAGCACAGCACAAAGGTCACCGACCTTCTGATCAGCGCAACAGAAAAAGCCCTTAATTCCGAAGATTATTCCTCAATAGTCAATGATCTGAAAAAACGTTTTATATCAATTTATCAGCCTTTAAAAGTGCCGGTTTCTAAAATTGAGGAAATCACAGCAGATCTGGACAGAAGGCTTGCTTCCGACAGGAGTCACAGCGGACGTTTCCGTGATCTGGTAGTAGCGGCCGGCGAGGAGCTTAATTGCAGGCTGTTTGCTGAATATCTGAATACTGATGGACTCGAAGCTATCTACGCCTGTCCAAAGGAATCTGGACTTATAGTAACGGATGTTTTCGGAGATGCTCAGCCGATGGCTGACACGGCATTGAGACTGTCCGCTTTAAAGAGTCTCTGTGCCGGAAAGATTGTTGTGTTTCCCGGATTCTTCGGTTACACCGAAAATGGCGACATTGCCACATTCAGCAGAGGCGGATCTGACCTCACCGGGGCCATTCTGGCTGAGGCTCTGGATGCTATCGAATACGAAAACTGGACTGATGTTGACGGAATCTTCAGTGCTCATCCATTGATGGTTCCTCAGCCGATGCAGATTCCGGCACTAAGCTACAAGGAGATGCGTGAATTATCCTACATTGGATTCAATGTGCTTCATGAGGAAGCAGTCCGTCCGGTGATGCGAAAGAAGATTCCGATACGGCTGCGAAACACGAACAATGTCAAAAACCAGGGGACACTTATTGTAGCTGAACGGCTTCCAAGCGCACGGGATGTAGTAGGTGTGGCTTCAGGAGGGGGCTATTGCAGCTTTACATTACAGAAATTTCTGATGAACAGGGAGAGAGGGTTTGGAAGGAGACTTCTTTCGATTTTTGAGGATATGGGCCTCTCCTATGAGCACTGTCCTTCCGGAGTTGACAATATATCTGTAATTCTCGACCAGAGCCAGCTCAAACCGGAAGCCGCAAACAACATTATCAGGGCTATTGATCAGAAGCTCAGTCCTGATGAGATCCGCACGGAATTCGGAATATCTCTTGTCTCGGTTGTCGGAGAGGGTTTAATACACAAGATCGGAGTACTGGCTCAGGCAGCCAAGGCGCTTTCCGCAGCCGATGTAAACATAAAGATGGTCAATCAGGGCAGCTCAGAGATAAGTATCATCTTTGGTATAGATTCCACAGATGAGAAAAAGGCGGTAAACGCCCTCTACGACGAATTCTTCCGTAAATAATCTCTGCTTTACAATCCACCGCGGAGGCCAGACTCTCCGCGGTTTCTTTTAGTTTGCGAATGCGTATTTAATTTATTGCATTAGTTCTCCCATAATATTATTTTACAATAAATAATGAGTCTCGGTCATTTCAGATTGACTTTCATCTTTAAGTATACCTTTGAAAATCCGTTCCAAAAATCTCCAAAACCTATGAAAGGAGTAGTTACAGATGGCAAGAATCAGCAAAGCCGAACTTATCAGGCTGCAGAAAAAATTCAAAACCGATGCACGAATTGGTGAAGAATTTGGTATCACAAGACAAGCAGTTCATCAGCTTCGCAAGAAATACGGTATTGAATCCCGTACAGCAGGGAACCCTGAGAGAAACAGAGAAATGGTTTCAATGCGCGATTCAGGTCACAGTGTAGAAGCTATTGCAAAGAAGTTCAAACTCTCTATCCCTCAGACCTACAGAATTCTCAAGGAAACTGCCAGTTCGGGCAAAGCGAAGAAAAAGAGCGCAAAGAAAAGGTAGTTATTTCCCCGGTTTATCGGTATACCTCGATAACCGGGTTTTTTCTCCATCCCTTGTTAAGCGCATAAATTTACCCCATCTTACCCTCTCCCCTATATTCCTGCATTCTGAATGCAGCGGAAACAGAGTTTACCCATTTGATCATTCTGATCCGGCTTACTCTTATCCGCAAAGTCTTACGGACAGACGGTAATCTCATGAGTAATACAGGAAACAGTTGAGAGGCACCTGAGTGCCTCTCTATGCACCCTTGTGCTATACCTGGCAGAATATCTTTATGGCTCCCTCCGGACAGGTATCGGCTGCATTCTGGTACTCCTGTTCAAACCAGGTAGGAATCGTCTTGTGACGCGGTGATGCCTTCCCGTCAGCACCCATGTCAAATGCATCCGGACACAAACTGGCGCACAATCCACATCCTGAGCAAATGTCGTTATCTACTAAAACTCTCATAACCCTCTCCGTCGAGTTTTTAATATTTCTAAAATTCTGCTCTGCAATCATAATGCCAGAGTAGAAAAACTGCTGGCATCAAATTTGCCCCTTGTGAAGCAATGGACTCATCACTTATAACTTTCTCCCTGATTGCCGCAATTATATTCACCGCTATTTATGGTTTTGGCTTTCACAGCGGGCCTAAAAGCGCCCTGGTGATCTTCTTTTCGGTTATTTTCTCCTCTGTCTGGGCTGCCGGACTATGGCTGAGACCTGCCGGCCCGATGTTTATGGGGGTTTTCTGGCTGCCGCTTATAGCTGTGGCGCTGATCTTCTCGGTACTTCTGGCATTTGGAATTGGAGGAATATCCTCCAGGAGCAAGGATCCACAGGCGGTCTCCCCCACTCCTCTGGCAGTTTTCTTCTGGGTTCTGGCGGTATTCCTGATTGTGGCGATTATAACAGGGTATCTGGTCAGGTAAAGTAAAGGGCCTTTGAGGCCCTTTTTCGATTTGAAAACCATGGAATTATTTTCGCGATTTTGAAAGGTTTTCAGCCTCACGCACCATCTGACTTGCATAACCCCATTCATTATCGTACCAGCTCATTATTTTGACAAGATTTCCATCTACAACCTGTACCAGTTCAAGATCTACAACTGATGCATGCGGATCTTTGATAATATCTGAGGACACAAGGGGATCTTCACTGACACCAATTATGTTTTTGTATCTGGGGCTTGAGGCCTCCTCCCGGAAGATATTGCGGATTTCCTCCACTGTAGTAGGACGTGAAGTGATAAAGGTGATATCTGAAAGTGACCCGTCTGCAACAGGTGCTCTCACTGCTACCCCGTCAAATTTTCCCTTGTACTGAGGAAGCGCTCTGGTTGTGGCAATTGCTGCACCGGTGCTTGTTGGCACAAGATTCATCGCTCCGGCACGACCGCGGCGAAACTTTTTGCTGGGTGAATCCACTATGCTCTGTGTTGAGGTATAGGAGTGAACAGTGGTAAGAATCGCTTTTTCGATTCCGATTCTGCGTCCCATTATCTCTACTACCGGAGTGATACAGTTGGTTGTGCAACTGGCACAGGAGATCAGTTTGGAGTTTGGATCGATTGTGTTTACACCCACCACAACTGTCCCCACCTCTTCCTCTTTGGACGTAGTGGAAAGTATTACCGATTTGGCACCGGCATTTATATGCTTTTGCATATCCGCTTTTCCGGTTAATTTACCGGTGCACTCAAAAACCGTGTCTACCCCCAGTTTTCCCCAGGGCAGTTCCGAAGGGTCTTTGGAACTGAAAACCGGAATCTTCTTTCCACCAATCAACAAAGAGTTCCCCTCCACCTCTACACTTTTCTCATACTTACCGTAAACGGTATCGTACTTTAGCAGATAAGCCAGGTTATCCGGCGGGACAAGGTCGTTAACAGCCACAAGTTCGAGTTCCGGGTTATCCAGCACAATTTTCAGTGTTGCACGCCCGATTCTACCAAGCCCGTTAATAGCTACTTTGAACATAAGAATCCCTCCTTTAAAAAATGGTGTAGGGGAAATAAAAGCAATACTGGAACCAGTTTTACAGCAGCACACTCCTCGCCACGGCATATTCTTTGCACTTATCCCCCGGAAAGAGGGGCAATTCTGTTTGGAAAACACACCTATGAATTTCAACTCCCAGAGCCAAGACCCTGAAAGGCAGAATGATTCCTGTATCAAAACAGAAAAGCCTGTCCGGATATTACCAGAAAAGAAATTATCCGGAAACGAAAGACTAAGCCGCTATGTTCTTCTGGGCCTTCTCACAATCTCGGCCATAGCGTTCATTCCACTTATCTCAATTTTTATCGAACCACTTGTCCTGGCGACCGCATTTGCGGTTCTTTTATACCCTCTTTTCCAGGGTCTGCTAAAACTTACCAGAGGCAAAAGAGCGCTCAGTTCAATTCTCTGTTGTCTTCTCCTGCTGATAGGACTTCTGATCCCCATATACATTCTCTTTGACCTTATGGTGCGGCAGATGATCGGGTTTTACGGCACCGCCCAGCCTCAGGTGATGGAGTTGTTAGAAAAGGGAAGAGAGAGCAGAATTTACAACCAGATAATCGACTCCCCTGTTTTCCGCCGGCTTCTGCTGTTTAATATCGACTGGCAGACACTGCTGCAGAATCTTCTTCAGCAATTCACTACTTACGGCACAATTTTCCTCAACCGCACATCTGCGGGCATTTTCGGGTTTGTCACAGATATCTTTGTTACTCTCTTTACTATGTTCTACTTTTTTATCGATGGAGAAAGATTTCTTATCCGTCTGCGCTTGCTCTCACCCGTGAAATCACAGTATATAAACCTGATCTTTTCCCGTTTTCTGCAGGTCTCCAGGGCCACGATCAAAGGCACACTGGTTGTGGGTTTTATCCAGGGAGCATTTGGTGCACTCACACTCCTCATTTTCGGAATACAGACCTGGGTCCTGTGGGGATTTGTCATGGTGGTCCTCTCTATCATACCGTTGCTTGGTTCCTGGATGGTCTTGATTCCTGCAGGCATATTCCAGATCCTTGTGGGAAAGTTCTGGACGGGTGTTGGTATCATACTTGTCAGTCTGGTAGTAGTGTCAAACATCGACAACCTGATTCGTCCGAGGCTTGTTGGCCAGGGGGCAAAGATGCACGATCTGATGATCTTTTTCTCCACCCTGGGAGGACTCAGCATTTTCGGGATCAGCGGCTTTATAATCGGCCCGGTTATCGCTTCTTTTTTTGTGGCACTGATTGACATCTACCAGACAGAATTCGGGTCTCGCCTCGATCAGTTCAGAGAGAGCAGGAACAAAAATGAGCAGGATGATAAAACAGATTCTGTATGAGTTTCAGCAATTCTATCTTCTTACCTGCCGCGGCCTGCTGAATATATTCCGCCGGCCGTTTTACTACCGCGATCTGATGGAGCAGATGGACTATGCCGGAGCCGGCTCTCTTCTTATCATCCTCATGGTCGCGCTTTTCATAGGGATGGCTCTTTCACTGCAGATCGCAGCGGAATTCGCCGTTCTCGGTCTGCAGATATATACAGGACGGGTAGTAGGAATTTCAATTATAAGTGAGATCGGTCCCGTGGCAACAGCACTGGTTTTTGCAGGACGGGCCGGCTCCGGGATGGCTTCAGAACTGGGAACTATGGTACTGCGTCATCAGGTTGACACTCTAAGAGTTTTCGGAATAGATCCTGTAAAAAAGCTGATCACTCCCCGCATTCTGGGATCTGTTCTGATGCTTCCGGCGCTCACTATCATAGCAGATGCTGTTTCGCTGACCGGTGGATGGTATATCTCTTCGATAGTCAATAACCAGAGCAGTACTGTTTACTGGGACTCTATAAGGGTAATAATGGAAGCGAAGTATATAATCTCAGGTGCGGTAAAACCCTTTGTATTCGGTCTTATAATCGCAGGAATAAGCTGCTACACCGGTCTCTCCACCCATGGAGGGGCAGTAGGACTGAGAAGTTCCACAACCAGGGCATTTGTGATCTCTACTATCCTGATAATTATCAGCGATTTTATAGTCACTAAAATTATCCTCTTTCTCTTTGGTTATTCGGTATGATCAAATTTGAAAACGTCACCTTTTCCCGGGGAGGTCACACAGTACTGAAAGAGGTCAGTTTTTTCATCGGCAGCAATGAAACGGTAGCTGTATTGGGAAGCAGCGGTGAGGGGAAAACCACCCTGCTGAGACTTATTCTGCGTCTTCTGCATCCCGACAGCGGAAGAATCATTATCGATGATCTTGACATAACCGACCTGCCTGAAGAAAAGCTGGCACCGGTAAGGAAAAAATTCAGCATCGTTTTTCAGGATGGTGCGCTGTTTGATTCTCTTACGGTAAGGGAAAATGTAGCGTTCTATTTCCGTGAATTTACAAATTATACCGAGAATGAGATCGAGAAACATGTAAGGGAACTACTGGGATTTGTGGGAGTTGAAGAAGCAATCGATCTGATGCCTGAGGAGTTGAGCGGAGGCATGCAGAGAAGAGTGGCCATAGCCCGCGCTCTGGCAACCAGGGAATCGAAGATGTTTCTTTACGATGAGCCTACAAGTGACCTGGATCCGCTCAGTGCAGATAAAATCTGCAGTTTGATCAAAGATCTTGATGGAAGAGAGAGGGGGTTTATCGTTGTGACACATGCAATACCCGACGCCTTAAGACTTGCCCGAAGATTCATGTTTCTTAAAAACGGAAGTATTCTCTTTGATGGAACAAAAGAGCAGATGCTCAATGCAGATATCCCGGAACTGCGCCTTTTTCTCAGTTACTGGAGGGAGATACACTGATGCATGAGATGCAGAAAAAACTAACCTGGTCGTCTTTAAGATCGGGTATTGTAATAACACTGGCAGTTCTGTTTCTTTTCATTACAATCTTTTTCTCAGGCAACATAAGCGCTGTTCTCTCCCCTAAAAGCACTCTCTTTGCCAGAATTCAAAACGTACAGGGTTTAAGAACCGGTGCGCCGGTATGGCTTTACGGCTATGAGGTCGGTATTGTAAAGGAAATAAAACTCGATAAAGACGGTGCAGTCGTGAAAATGGCAATCAACCAGAGAAACTTTTCCGCCTTGAGCAAGAATTCTGTCGCCATGATCATGACCATGGGTATCCTGGGTGACAAATACATCGAGATAAATCCGGGCACATACACCGGGGTCCCAGTAGTGTCCAAAGATACCATATCCGGAATGAGCGCGACTGGGATCGAGCAGATAATAGCTTCTACCAGGACAGTGATGTTAACGCTTGACAGTACGCTAATGCTGCTGGGAGCTGTCCTTACAACCTTGAAGGACAGTGGAGGCACTCTTCAGAAACTGGCCAGTGATCCTGGATTATACGACAATCTCAACGCAAGTGCCGGAGCCCTGTCACGTCTGACCAACAGGCTCTATTCGAAAAAGGGATCTTTGTCGATGCTGGTCGAGGATAGTTCTCTTTACACCAACCTCAACGATATAGCCGTTGGAATCTCGAACCTTCTTGAAGACATGAAAAACGGTTCTGGTGATAACAAAGGCAGCCTGGCCGGAGTTCTTCTCAGAGACCAGCAACTAGCGGAAGATGTGCGGCAGACAGTGCAATCTCTTAAGAGTGCTGCCGATCAGGTTGACAAACTAATTGCAGATCTCAGGAAAAACCCGGGAAAATACTTCAACATCAAACTATTCTAGACCACTGATTAAGCTGATTAAGAAATGATTACACTGATTTTAGTGAGAAGAAGATTTTCATTTACTAAAATGAACCTGCACTGTGACAATAACTGCTTATATTAACCAATTCATGCCTCCATGTGAGATGCTCCTGCACATAACAGATGTTTCGATACCAATTCCGATGTCGATACCGACCCCGAAAATGGCACTAAATGGTAAGTGCAGGATTTAATTTCTGATGCCGTGTGCTGCAATTCGAAAAAGGTTCTGGAAGAGAGATGACTTTAGCAATTACACTTGCGATACTGGAAATTTTCGGTTTATTCGCTATCGGAGTCCTGGCCCGGCATTCAGGATATATAAACGACAATGAAATTGACAGGTGGTCGAAATTTGTCCTGGATATTCTTTTCCCCGCCTACATTTTTCATTCCATAACATCCGGCCTGGAGGTCAACCGTTTCATAGAACTCTGGCCTCTCCCACTGATCGGACTTGGACTTGTGGTCTATGGAATGCTGTCCGGGATACTCCTGAGATTTGGTATCTTTTCCCGCGACCGGGAAATACACCGTACATTCATGCATTTCTGTGCGGTAAACAATTCAATTTATCTCCCCATCGTTATCATCCGTAATGTCTGGGGAGAAAGTATGCTGGCGAATCTTTTTCTGTTCAATCTCGGAACCACTCTTGGAGTATGGACAATCGGAGTAGGGATTCTCAGGACCGCAGAAAAAAGAGACATGCTAAAAATCAGACAACTGTTAACCCCGAATCTCGTATCTATCATAATCGCCCTTATGGTTGCTTTCAGTGGAGTTTATAAATACATTCCTGAGGTTATAATCAGGATTATCTCTGCAGCAGGATCAGCATCGGTACCTGTCATACTGATTCTGATCGGTGCCTCATTAGCACAATCTTCAACTATCAGGATAACCTGGGCGGTAATCTACAGCACTATCGTGCGTCTGGTCATCCTCCCTA
>DAOTAZ010000142.1:0-8467 GCA_035382965.1 Chitinispirillaceae bacterium
AGAAAGCTGCAGAATTGGCAAAAGAGAAATCCAGGATGGACGAGTACAGGCTTCTCAGGGCTGTCGAGAAGCTCTCCCCGAAGGTTATTCTCGATATCAAGGGTACAAACAAGCCCATAAGCGCCAATGTCGACTTTTATTCGGGCTTTATATATGATATGCTTAATATCCCAAGAGAACTTTTTACTCCCATATTCGCCATCTCAAGGATTTCCGGATGGTGTGCTCATCGGATCGAGGAACTGATAAGCGGAGGACGGATTATCAGACCGGCATACAAGAGCGTTTCAGTGCGTCAGTCTTATCTGCCAATGGCGGAGAGGCTGACTGAAGGAGAGAAGGCTGTAAGCGCTGTTGTTCAGGACAGTTCAGCAGCTTGACATATCGGGAGCAGGAGAGCATGAGAAAAAAAACCAGGTCTTTGTTTTCAGGCGGTGTGCTGAAATTTCTCTTTTTGGTCACAGGAGGTTTCTTTCTCTTCCGCAGACGCGACCGTGTTAAGGCTGTTTTCCGTAACTCCGGTTTTTTAGCAGCCATGGCACATGGCATACTGCTTTCCCTTATCGCTTTAATTTACAGGTTGATAACCGCACTCAACTGGATTCTTCAGCAGTCAAGGTAAGACTTTCTTGACATTGTAATATCCGCCCTCCGGCGTTGCATGGCATTTTACTTGCTTTTTCTACAGGGTAGAGGTAAGTAAAATGATTCGGGCCGCTTTTTTCTGTTTCCTGCTTTTTCTAAGTTGTGCTACTACCATGAAAATAGTACCCGGGCCCGGGGCACACAGTTCAGTGATTCTGGAAGGGATGGCCTTTGCGGAGACCTGCGGGGTGAGTATAATGCTTGAGACGCAGGCCTGGACCGGAAGACCCGACATTCTGGATAAGATAACTCCGATCCGGATCACTTTACAGAATAAAAGCGGTGACCTTCTGCTTATCAGGTACAACGTCTTTCGTCTGGAAGGTCTGACAAGCGGAGACAGCTATGCTGCGCTGCCTCCCTATGAGATCAGAGGTACACTGGATGATCCCTGGATAATTCTCCCTTACCCCTTGCCCCTGCCATCAGCAGTCGTTTGCCAGAAGTTTTCCGTAGCACCTTACTGCTCAAGGATGTATCCCGCTTTCCCGGTATACCAGGATTCCTTTACTGTGGATTCGCTCTACTACAGCCGCTATTACACAGTGTGGGCTAAAATTGAACTCCCTACAGAGGAGATGCTCATAAAAGTGCTTCCGGACGGGGTCATTGAACAGGGGGGATACGTAAGCGGCTTCCTCTATTTCGAAAAAATAGACCGCAATGAGGAGGAACTGCTTTTTACCGCAGATCTCATCGATGCTCTGAGAGGCAGGCTGCTTGGCACTATCACGATACCCCTTCAGGTAATCAGAAAATGAAGTTTATGTTGAACCTCAAATGTCTGTCCCGGAATCGGTATCGGAAGTATCGGCATCGGTATCGTTTATTTCCGGTTGGTCCTTTCTATCCCGATTCTTATCTTCTCCCAGGATCCGGGTTTCTCTTTAGTTGCTTAACTATTCAGTACCTAACATTTATATTTATACCTGTCTAAACTTCGACAGGATACTAAATCCAGCAAAGGAGCAGATATGGAAAAGTTAATGAAGATTACCTACTGCGGTGTCTGAAACTACTATCCTAAAGCCGTCGGTCTGGCGGAAGAAATAAAGCAGAAATTTGGTTATCAGTGCGAACTCGTCCAGTCAAGCGGGGGAGTATTCGAGGTAGAGGCAGACGGAAGATTGATTTTTTCTAAAAAGAAACTGGGGCGTTTTCCGGAGCCGGGTGAAATAGAGAAGCTGTTGTCCTGAAAACGGAAAGAACAGCTCACACTGAATTCAAGAGGCAGATTAATGTATATAAGCGCAATAGGCCAGGATTCACATCCTTTTGAGTTATCACTTACATCAAAACCGCTTGTTTTGGGAGGAGTGGTTATTCCGGGACATGCCGGGCTTGCAGGCAACAGTGATGCCGATGTTGTACTTCATGCTGTCACCAATGCTGTTTCCGGACTTACCGGGGTTAATATCCTGGGGAAAGTAAGTGATGATCTTTGTCTGAAGCAGGGGATAAAGGACAGCAGGGTTTACCTTTTGAAAGCACTTGAAAAATTGACTGAGTATAAAATTATCCATCTTTCTGTTTCTGTTGAAGCCCGCAGACCGCATCTTTCGGAGCACATTCCCGCAATCCGTGCCTCACTTGCATCTTTACTTTCGCTGCCGATTGAGCATGTGGGCTTTACTGCCACATCCGGGGAGGGTTTAACCGCTTTTGGCAAAGGCGAGGGGATAGCTGCACTGGTGATAATTTCTGCAGAGAAAATTGTTTAATATACCGTCAATTCCGGAATCGGTACCGGAATCGGAATACTGGTTACGTTACCGGATAATGTGATACCGGTTCCGATCAGAGGACAATCATTTTTCTTTTTTAGTAAAGCTTACCGTACACAGCAGTTGAAAAATCCTGGTTTCAATGCGCATAGAAGAAACTCACCAGCAGTTTATACGGAAAAGACCGCTTGTAATTTGAAAGCAGTAATCCGATCCTGTGGAAATCGTTTGTCTGCTTTGGGGTATGGGCGTGGGCTGGAATTGTATAGATAAAATGCTGGCCATCGGGGATTCGTTCTGCCTGAAGCCTGATCGGCATATACAGGGTGTCTTCCACAAGTTCTGCTGAAGTTATTACCACAGAGATTCTCATTGTGGGGGCCTCAAAATCTTCCACAATCTCGTAAAATCCCTTTTTCTCACATCTGTGAAACTCCGCCTTTAGCTTACCCCAGATCTCATTGAGGATTTTGAGTAAAATTTTCTGCTGAACAGGATCAGCAGGCCACCCGGACAGCTTCTCCAATCCCGCCTCGCTGATAAGTGGTGCCAGATAGAGCCGCTCATGCGCAACAGGAATTGTTGCCTCTCCAGTGGAATTGTTTTTAGTGCCGGTTCCGGCACATGAGAAGAAACAAAGGCAGATCAGTGTTGAAAAAAGATACAGGTACTCTTTCATGGAATCACCAGTATTTTTTTACGTGCTGTTTCAGTTCTGTAATCTACATTGTCTTTGTATTTAATGACAGCATAATAGAGGCCCGGGATGACACTTTCATTTCTGCTGTTCTTCAGTGGCCAGGAATTATCTGAAAATGTACTGTAAACCAGTGAGCCATTACTGCCATATATTTTAATTTCCATAATATCTGCTCCGGCAAAAGTGACATTATCCTGTCTCTTTTTAAGGTGAACTGGATTAGGGTAGGCAACGATTCCCTTTGAACCGGTAATGTCCAGGGGTGCAAACACGGCATAAACTCCCGGACTGGCTATACTTTTAGTGATATTTTTATTGCCGGTGGTGTCGATTATGCCCTGACCGGTGGATTCCCAGGAAGACAGATCTGCATCCCATCTGTAAATCGATGCTTTACTGGTTAAGTCTGATGACCCGGTGAATATTGTAAGGGTGATGGATACGGAATCTGCGGCTGATGAACTGTTCCAGGCTGCCGGGTAGTCGACCAGGAAAAGGGATGAAAGTGGTTTTAACGAGTTGGTTCTGGCCGAATCGATCAATTCCTGATCTTCAATTTTTGAAATATCCAGAGGACACCGCAGATCCTTTTTTGTGTAAAGGAGCACAGAAGCCTTATTATTCTTGTCGTTGGTATCAGCAGGAATAACCTGACTGCTTCCGGCAATGTAAGTAACATCGCAATACTGAAAAGAAACGGCAAAATCACTTTTAAGTGAAGGGTGTCCGTTTGTGACAAGTACGATTATTTCATCTGTACTCTTCCAGCCTGGAACAGAAATAGTACCATTTCCACAGGAATCAAGCTGTAAAGGTACCACAGAATCACCTGTACTTTTTCTGATTATCATGTTAGCATCCCAGGTTCTGCCAAGATCAGAGTAGTATTTCTGCTCTACACTTCTTAGAGTGATAAACAGTGTGTCATTATGATCATTCCTGGATGTGAAATGGAATCGGGCCATCCCGTAAGGATTTACAGTTTTTTGCATGTTTCCGGCAGAGCTGTTTGTCTCCTGATAACTCCATTGGAGGTAAAGTATTGCATCATTGAGGAATCTGCCTGTATCTGCGCGTGTTCCTGAGAAAAAAGAACTGGTATGGAAATCACCCAGCAGGTCAACCCATTGTTTCCCCATGGAGAGGGCGGTCAGGCGCAGGTTTTCATGAAATGGAGTTTTCTTCAGGTAATTATTTTCAAAAACATTTCTTAAAAAGTCAATTCCGGGAGTATTACCTGCAAATTTATACAGGTAAAGTATCAGAAGTGAATTGGTATATATCACATTATTTTGTATCTGGTTGAGAAATGACATGCCGGGATTGAGAAAATAGCTGTCTGTATACTGCAGGTAATCATCGATGTAATCGAAGATGGTTTCCTCCATCATTACAGCCGATCCCTCTATCCAGGTCAGGGGATAATCATCAAGGTAAATGCCGTTTTGAACATTCCAGGTCATGGCATACTGTACAGCATGAAAAAGTTCATGAGCACAGGTAACCCTTATTCCGTCTTCCGGATGTTTATCATAGCCCATTGATCTCCATTCACTGCCGGACCAGTCGTTTCTCAGTGTCAGGTAACTTGGATAGCCTTTTTTCCTGTCGCCGGGATCATCAACCCATGTCAGTCCATAGTAGGAGGGTGCCTGATTTTCCACTACAACTTTGTATTTATCGGAGGGATGGGCCGGGTCACGTAAAGCAATGGGCGGCTGGAACCCAAAGCGGTTGACCATCGCGGACCAGCAACTGTCCAGTGCCCAGGCGACCTCATCGATATAATCAGGTATACCGTTGCTTTGCTCTGTTTTTTTGGACCAGTTTTCACTTCTGAAACCGTAAAGATCTATGGGGTTTACACTGTCAGGACCGGACGTGGTAAAGTAAATCTCAAAATTACCACCTGGAGAGTTATAGACAGAAAAGGAATCCGGAATCCGTGAAGCCTGCTTATAGAGTGCTTTAAACTCAGAAGAGAGATTGTTCCATCCTCTTGCAAGTCTCAGGAAATCGCTTTCCTGGGGGAGTTGGTCGGGATTAATGCGGGGAAATCCTGCGGATCGCACCGATCTCCTGATCCTGCTCTCAAGAAAAGGGCGTAACCGGTTTTCGAGTGCCCGGGTCTTATCACCGGAAAGATATAGCTGATCGGTTTTTGAAAGAGATAAAGGTGTATTGCGTGTCTTGCTTTCTGCTTCAAAGATCAATAAAGAAAACAGAAACAGAAGTAGTGCGGAGGAGTTCCGGCAAACATTTGTGTGTGAGTTTTCTGAATTGAACATTTTGCAACATTTGGCTCAGGGCAGATGATTTGTTTTCTAAAAATACACTCTGGCAGGATAAGGGGATAAGAGCATAAAAAGAAACGGGTATTCTGCAGAATACCCGTTTTCTTATATTGAAACTAATTTTACCCTTTACTCTTCTGTTCTCTCGAATGCGGGGAAGCTGAGAGAACAGGCACACAAGGGAGGTGCTTAGAGCTTCTGGGTTGTTACATTTATGATATCGGTAACTTTTAAGGGGCACTTTAGCTTTTTTCTGCTTTTTCCCCGGCAAAAATCATAAATCCCTGAAAAACAAGGAATTAAGGATTTACGGCGGATTCGAATTCCTCTGAAATCGACTCCAGAGATGAAAAATCAGGTCTGTATGCCTGATAAACCTTTATGGCATCTCCGACCAGATCGCATTCTTTTGCGGCATCGAGCAGATTAAGGTAAGTATCGGGATCTGAAGGGTTGAGTTTAATTGATTCCAGGAACAGTGTGAAAGCATCCTGGTATCTCTTCTGGTAATAAGAGATTATTCCCAGCCCGCAGAATGCCTTTGCGCTTGGTCCCTCAACATCGTTGGCACGAAGGAATAACTCCATGGCTTTAAAAAGATTACCTGCCTCAAGTTCCTTCTCAGCTTCTTCGATAAGAGGGCTGTAAAACCCTATTGAAAGAGCACGCTTGCTGGTGTAGATATCCTGGCCCTGTTGGACTATACTGTCCCGTATGATCCGGATTTCCCCAAGATCAGGGTTTACCTGCAGTGCTTTTTCAAAATAGGGGAGAGCTTCTTCAACTTTTCGCAGTTTCAGTGAGGCATCGAACAGATTAATCAGAGCATCACTATAGACCGGGTTAATCGATACCGATTTCTTGAACATCGCAAAAGCATCGAGCCAGTACTTCTGTGCCCAGGAGATGATCCCGAAGCTGTTGAAAGCGCGCCAGTTTTCTGGATCCTGCTCTACAACAGAAACCAGGATACGTGCTGCTTCCGGAAGATTACCATTTGTAATGGCCTCTTCAGCCCGAATGTTTTCTTCAACGAATTTTTCTTCGGTAATTTGCTGTCCGGAACTCATCCACTTCTCCTTCCTTTACCTCAGGTCTCTTTCTATATTTATTTTTTACCTGATTTTTATACCTGTCCCAGTCCAGCCTTTGCTGCATCATTACCGAAGGTATCCTGTGCACAGGTGAAGGAAAACACTCTGGCACGATGCTGAAACCGGTAGTATTATAAAGAAATATATATTTGTCGCTTTCGTAATAGAAAGTAGCTCAGGTTAAGGAGAATCGGAAAAGATGGCTTTCAGTCAACATCCGGCATACCATAGCAAATCCATTACTGCAGTCTTTCTTTTTGCCGTTTTATTCCTTTTCATTTCCCGGGTTCATGCTGTGGATGACCTGCAGGTCAGAGTGGTCCCTTCCAGACAATCTTTCGTTCCCGGAGACACGGTAATACTGGGTCTCCAGGTCAAAATTCCGGCAAAATTTCACCTTTACGGGAATCCGCTGGGGCCGGGAATAGGTAAACCTCTGGAGATTGGTGTTGAAGGGGGAGAGGGGATCAACTGGCTGGATGTAAAGAAGATGAATCCCCGCAAATTCAAACCATCTGTCGGTGATTGGGTCTGGGCATACGAAAACGAAACCTTCTTTTTTGTCAGAGGAATCACTCCTCCGGGCTGGAGCGGAAAAACAGATGGCTCGATTCGAATTGACGGACTGATATGTCACAATTCCTGTATTCCTGTGGTTAAAAAAATCCCCTTTACAATAAATGCGGGAAAATCCTCCTCAGCGGATGACGGGATTTTCATAGGTGAACCGCTGTTTTCTATAGCTTTGGACCGAGCAAGCGAATCTATCACGATTCAGAAAACCACTCAATTAGCCCAGTTGTCCTCCCTGACCGCACTTCCTGTTATTAATATGCCGGAAAAAGCTCCTGATGAACACAGTAAGGCTCAGGAGTGGGATTACAGCCCTGTTGAGAAAAAAATCAATTTTAATTTTTGGCTGGCACTGTTATTTGGATTTACAGCAGGCATGATTATGAATGTGATGCCCTGCGTGCTTCCTGTTCTGGGGATAAAAATCCTCTCTTTCTCTCAGGCAAGGGAGAGTTCCAGATCTCTAGCGCTCAGGCGCAGCATGTCATTTTCCGCTGGCATGCTTTCGGTTTTTATGGTCCTTGCAGCCCTTGCGTCATTTGCCAGATTTTCCTGGGGAGAGCAGTTCCAGAATCCCAAAATTCTGGTGGGTATTATAGCACTTATTGTGGTGTTTGCTCTGGGGATGTTTGATGTCTTTACGTTTGTTCTCCCCGGTTCCATTTCAAACATGGAAAAGAAGAGTGGTTCAGGGCTGCTTGGAGACTACATCAAAGGGATGTTTGCGACTATTCTGGCAACCCCTTGCAGCGGTCCCCTTCTTGGAGCGACCCTGGCCTGGACTCTTACCCAATCAGCTCAGGTAGTTTTCACGGTCTTTGCCTCGATAGGTGTTGGAATGGCTTTTCCCTATGTGCTGTTTGCCTCCAGCAGCAGTCTCTCCAGACTTGTCCCCAAACCCGGAATATGGATGAAGGATTTTAAATACCTGATGGGGTTCGTTTTAATCGGAATGGCTGTTTACCTGATGAAAGGGCTTCCTCAGGACATGATAGTAAGCACTATCGGGCTGTGTGTCTCCCTTGCATTTGCTGTGATAGTTTACACCAGATTCGCACCCTGGGGGGCCAGTATCAGGCGCAAAGTAACTATGATTATAATCTCCATGGTCATCGCAGGGGTTGCTCTTTATCTGAATTTCGGTGTCTTCTATAAAAAGCATTCAGTATCAGTTGTTGAATCAACAGTCTCCAAAGGCGAATGGTTTGAATTTTCCCCTTCATTGCTCCGCGATGCCCACACCACAGGACGCCATGTGATTATTGATTTTACCGCTTCATGGTGTATGAACTGTCAATACAACAAAATAGCGGTACTTAATTCCCCGGAGATCAAGGAATTGATCAAGGCGAAAAATATCCTTATGATCAAGGCTGATCTTACAAGACCCGATCCTGTTATAGAATCACTCCTTCATCATCTTGGCTCCCGCAGTGT
>DAOTAZ010000143.1:0-8425 GCA_035382965.1 Chitinispirillaceae bacterium
ATCCATACACCAACTATTCTGAGGTTTACACAAATTTTTCAGCACTCTCTATAAAATCAGACCACTTACCCCGTTCCGGTGCTATTTTTACATTATACTGATTCATTCAGGAACCATCGTTTACTCTTAATCATCTCACGCAAAAAACACTATGCTCTACCTTAACTTCGCCCCAAGACCCGACCTCCTCCTTCCATCACTGATCGAGGCTGTCCGTCCGGCGTGGAGTGACCCGTTCCTTCCACCCTCTTTTGTGGTTCCAAATCCCGCGACAGGCAAATGGCTGAAACTGCGTCTGGCGGAGAGGATGGGATGTGTTGTAAATCCGATGACTACATCCCTCGAAACTGTCCTGTGGGATATCCTTAATCCCGATGAGAACATGGTCTTCCTGCATAAGGAAAAACTCCAGCAGATTATCTGTGCTCTTATCACAGATGAACTTCTTGAAAAAGAGAATTTCGCGCCTTTAAGAAAGTACCTTAAAGATGAGGGGACAATCGACCCGGTCAAGAAGGTCCAGCTCTCATCGGAAATCGCCCGCCTTCTCCTGGAATACGAGTACAACCGCCCTGCTGTCTGGGATCCGGATCTGCCCCCATCGGGCGGATGGAGAGTCAAAGGGGTGGAGCAGACCTGGCTCGATGAAAACCGTCTCTACTTTTCCGAAAGAGCGGGGAAAAATGAAACCTGGATCAGAGAGAGTGAAATCTGGCAGCGTGATCTCTATGATGCTCTATTCGGGAAACAGGGACTGCTTGCCGCAGACAGGGAAAATCCTAAATCTCCACGATATCTTACTCTTCCTCAACTCTATCGCCTGAGGCATGAACCACCTCAGTCATTTGACGGCCCCCCGGTTTTCAGCTTTATGTTGAGCAAAATCAGCCACTTCCATAGAAATATGCTGCTTGAGATCTCCCGGAGCAGAGATATCTTCATCTACCTGCTTAACCCCTGTTCGGAATTCTGGGAGGATGTGGATACAACCCGCAGAAATCGGGGAAAGAGAAGCTGGAGTTTTCCCGAAAACCCGAATCCCCCGATTTCAAAGCTGAAGAGCCGGGATTACAATTCAGATCACCTCGATTACAACAGCACTACCCCCGATCATCCCCTTCTTGAACTCTGGGGCAGAAGCGGCAAGGAAAACATCACGCTCTGGTGTCAGGCCGCACAGTACAATTTCGATTTCATCATGCCCGACAATGACCCTGTGCCCCCCAGCCGCCTTCATGAACTGCAGAATGCAATCCTTACCCGCAACAGCAGCTCGATGCCCGCGGCCGCACCGGATGACAAGTCGATACGGATTCTGGCTGCACCTGAGCCGGGTCGGGAAGTGGAGACGATGCGGGAGAATCTGCTGAATCTTATCAGTGCTGATGAAAGTCTGAGATTTGATGATATGGTTGTTTACCTGCCCGATCCGGTCAAATATCTGCCATATATAGAAAAGGTATTCGGGGCCTGCAGACGGGATGAGCCGGGGTATATTCCTTATACTGTGCTTGGTGTGGATGCAGGGCAGAGCCGGTTCGCATCAGCGGTAAAGGATCTGATCTCCCTCTGCGGAGGAGACTTTACCCGTGCCCGGGTCTTTTCCCTTCTCCGCAATGAAACAGTGATGGAAGCCGGAAATATCTCCCGGTCTGAGCTTGAGATCTGGGAAAACTGGGCGATGAGACTTGGGACATTCCGTGCCTTCGATGCCGGTCATCGCAGGGAGATGGGTGATCATGAGACCGTTGCCTCTGACGCGCACACGTTTAAACTCGGGATGGCTCAGTTGATGCTCGGTCCTTTGGCCACGATGCCTGTTCCGCTGGGGTTCAATCTGAATTCAATCGATGAGGTGGAACCATCTCCGTTCCGCGATTTCGACACATCGGACAAGGACATGGTCGAGCACTACTGTTCGACTATCGAGCAACTGGCTCAGTCCTGCCGCGGATTCAAAAAGAGATGCGGGAAAGAGAGCCCGGAAAATCTGGTCGACTCATTCTTAGACCTGGTCGATTCCTGGATAAGCGTCTCAAAGGCAGAGGAGATCTATTGCAGAGCTCAGTTCCGCTCGACACTTCAGGATCTTATCCTCCAGGAGAGTATCTGCGGCCGTAAGTCATTGGAATTCGATGAGTTAAAAGCGCATGTGATGGCATCTCTGCAGCAGGAACTCCCTGGAAGCGTTCAGGCCTGGACAGGATGTCTTACGTTTGCCCCGCTTCGTTCCGGACTTATTCTCCCTCATAAGGTTGTGTTTGTGTTAGGGATGGATTCTGACTCTTTTCCGGGGATAAACAACAAAAGCCTTTTCAATCTTCTGTCAGGCAGCAGAATTGCCGGAGACCCTGATCCGGTCAGTGATAACCGCTATATTTTTCTGGAACTTATCTGTGCGGCAGGGGAGTGCCTGATAATCTCCTATGTCGGCCAGGACATACAAAAAGACAGGATCATTCAGCCATCGAGCGTAGTGATCGAGCTTGCCTCAGCAGCGGGTCTTCACCTGCCCGATCCGGAAAAGGGGCCTGAGGATCCAGGGGTGATTCCTCTGGTATCTCATGATCTGACAAGGGGTTACGATACTGAAGCTTCTTGCTGGGATCCATCGGTTTCCAGGCTTGCTGAGCTGTCGAAAATCCACTCCGATGGAAATCGTCGTAAGTACCGGCTTGATAACACTTTAGAGCCGAGGGCCAAAGATGAACCGGTAGCCCTGTCAAAGCTTCGTACATCGGTCGGTGACATAACCGGATTTCTGAAAAACCCGCTTGAATATCACCTGAAACGATCTCTGGGGTTGAGGGACGAGCTTATCGATGAGACATCAACTGCCACCGATGAGCCCCTGGAGAGCGATTATATTTCGTTGTATTCCCTTAAGAGACAACTGCTTAGCCGTTTGCTTCATCTTGCGTTCCCACCTGCGGGCAAGCCTTGTTCCGATACTGATATCCTGGCCGATAAAGCCGCAGGAATTGCCCGTCAGCTCTTTGCGGAGATCTGCTCATCGGGGCTGGCTCCTGAGGGAGCATTTGCCAGAAAAGACCTCATTTCACTTCAGGAGTGGGCGGCCTCCGCTGCGGCAAGTGTCGGTTATATCGCGGTCAAATACAAAGGTTACAAGCTCTACACTGATACTGATCATAACCTGCGTGATGACAAAGCCTTATCCGATTTTGTGTTTACCCATGACGGGAGAGAATTCAGGATAAGCGTGCAGATTCCTCTTGTGCTCAGGGAGGCTCTACCAGGAAAGCAGATTGTGATCATCAAACTGGGTGCGGATTTAGGGGATCTGATCAGGAATATTGATCTGTGGCTGTACTCATTTATCTTTGCCCTGAACGGAAGCGAAAATATAGCTAACGTATTGATTGATAAGGATGATGCATCGATAGATGCCGTTGACTGGACGATGCCTCAGCCCTGGGATTCTGCCGGGAGCGCGAAAGCGTGGATAGCGGAGATAATCCGGGAGATGCTGGAGAGGAGATCCTGTGAGCATGCTCCGGCAGTCTGGTTTCAGAAGACTCTTGAGGAGATCATGAAGAGCGGATCGTTTGAGACCGTCAGTTTCCTGAAACGCCTGAGGGAAAGAGCTGAGGATGAATCGGATTGGGATTCTGATTATCGTCTGTACTACCCATCAACTGATGCCTTCAAGCTCACAGAGGCGCGTTTCCCGGAAAGTGATGACACGGTAATGAGGGTGTTCAGCAGGCTTTGTCCTGTATTAACCGGAAAGTTTTCAATTCAGGAAACATCGGACAAAGAGAGTGATCTCTCCGCAGAGGTTCTGGAGGGTTCATTCAATGGGTAAGATCGATCTGAGCAGACACGGAGTAGTGGAGGCCCATGCCGGAACCGGTAAGACCTGGACTATTATCAATGAACTGGTTCTTCCCATGCTTACGGGCCAGGGATGCAGGCAGGCATCGATCAGCGAGATCATGCTTGTCACCTATACCGAGAAAGCTGCAGGTGAGCTGAAAAAAAGGATCCGGGAGGCACTGGAGAAGAGGATAGAGGAGACAGGGGATAAACCGGAAAACGCGCCGCTGCGGAATCATCTGCAAAGATGTCTCAATGATCTGCATGAAGCCCTGATCGGAACAATTCACAGTGTCTGCCTCAGACTCCTTCAGAGTTATCCTTTCGAAACAGGGATGCAGTTCACAAGTGAGATGGTGGATGACAGGATGGGACTTGAGGCCTGTCTGCGGGAGTCGATCCGTGAGGACTGGCCGGAGTGGGGTGTGGACATTTCGCAGTTTGCAGGCGCAGCGGATTTCGAGGGGGATTGGGGCATTGTCGCCAGGATTGTCAATACCGCTCAGGAGTGTCTCGATCCGGATACTGTGCTCTGTGCGGA
Source organism: Chitinispirillaceae bacterium (assembly GCA_035382965.1). Classification (GTDB taxonomy): domain Bacteria; phylum Fibrobacterota; class Chitinivibrionia; order Chitinivibrionales; family Chitinispirillaceae; genus JAAYIG01. Next base: position 4,379 of record DAOTAZ010000143.1, read on the forward strand.
CAGTCTTGCTCCGGGAAGAGACCTGGATGCGATCGAGAGTGATATCCGCAGGAAAAAAGAGCTTGTCGCAAGGGTAATCGGTATTATCAGGGAAAAGATTATCCCTGTGGAGAGGCTGGTAAAAGATCCAGCCGGTTTGGACCAGCCCAGGATCGATTACCTTAATGAAATATTCTCATTGTGGAAGGGTGTACTGGGAAAGGGAACATTCAGCTACAAGGGTGAAATCGCGGGTAAAGGCAGGCGAGGCCCGGATTTCCTGTCAAACAAGCTGGTCAAAGGCAATGCATCGGGTGTAAAGCAGAATCCGCTTATCAAAGAGGCTTGTCAGGCGTATAGCGATGTCTGCGGCTCCGATGAACTGAAGCAGTGGGCAGAGATCGCTAATCCTGTGGCTGAACTGCTCCTTGCGGTTACCTTGAAGGCTGTTCCTGAGGTGTGCTGTCGATGGAGGGAGAAGAAGAGGCGTGAGGGTCTGATCTCATATCAGGACATGCTCCGTTTGACTTACGATGCAGTGAGAGAGAACGCGCAGTTTCGGACACTGCTAAGGTCAAAGATCCGCTATGCGATTATCGATGAGTTCCAGGACACCAGCGTTCTTCAGTGGGAGATTTTCAGGCGGCTTTTTGTGGATGAATCAAAAGATGAATTCTCGCCGCGGATATTCATCGTTGGTGATCCCAAACAGTCAATTTACAGTTTCCAGAACGCGGTTGTGGAGAGCTATCTCGATGCACGCGAATCGATTTTAGGTTTGCCGAAAGATTCCGGGGAGCTGATCTCCCTTAAATACAACTACCGTTCGCTTCCGGATCTTGTCGATGGATACAACCGGATATTTACCCGCGGGGAAGGATTTTTCCTCTCTGAGCGTATAAGTTACGATACTAAGAATCAGGTTTGTATTCCGAAAAGGGAGTGCTGCCCGGAAAAGATTCCACAGGAGCTGAATAAACCTGTGAGAATTGTTCCGCTCTGGGGGGCATCAGCACAGAGAATCCAGAGATACGCCGGGTATGTAAGTTCTGTGATCAGGTCGCTTAAGGGGCTGGAGATTCCGATCCCTGAGGGTGACAGATGGGGAAAGATAAAACTCGATTTCAACCATTTCGCGGTGATTGCTGAGAGTCACAGCCTGGCGGACAGGTTTCTGGGGATACTTCTTGACAATGGAATTCCGGCGGCGAAGTACAAGCAGGAGGGAGTGTTCAGCTCATCGATGGCGGTGGAGTTCAGGGCATTGCTCTCCGCGATCAACTCCGATGAAAGCAGCACATCAGAGAAGCTCAAGGCGCTGTTGACTGTTTTTTTCAATTATGCTCCGGGTGAGATCGATCCTGACAGGGATCTTAGTATCGGTGGACCTGTCAGCACTCTTTTCAGGGAGTGGAAGGATCTGCTCGAGAGGAGGGCGTTTTCGCAACTGTTCAGGAGTATCCTTGTCAGAACGAGAGTTCAGGAGCGCCTGATCAGGCTCTTTGACGGGGACAGGAGGTTAAGTGATCTTCGCCAGGTGATGGATTATTCGCTGGAGTATCTTATCAGAAAGCAGGGCTCACCCGGAGAGCTCATCGAGCATCTTGCGAACCTGGAGAGAGGGACAGAGGATCCGGGACGGGATCAGAATCTCCATGCAAAGGAGAGTGACAGGGGCAAAGTGCAGGTGATGACAATGCACGCCGCAAAGGGGCTTGAGTTTCCCGTATGCTTCATAGTTACCAGCGGTTCGAAGGATTTTAGAGGGATTATAAGAAAATGGACGCAGAATATTGAGGGAAATGACGGGATTTGCAGAAATTTGCTTCATGTGATGCCTGTGGTTTCCGAGAGGGAACTGCAGAGAACACCTGAGGCTGAGGAAAAAGAGGAGATTGCCAAACAGCAGCAGATTCAGGAGCGTCGTCGTCTTCTTTACGTTGCCCTCACCCGTCCCAAAGCGCTTCTTTACATCCCGATGTACCTGAAGTCTCCCGCTGATAACGGGACCCCCTGGAAAAACTGCGAGCTTCCATCACGTGCAGCGGACAGGGATCTCACTCCTGTTCTTCAGGAGCTGGCTGATGAGTGCTGTGTGGATGAGAATAGTCCTGTGCAGATATGCATGCCTGTTTACACAGGCACCGGGACGGAGACTGACGGCGGAGGGTTGGTATCAGGGGAAAAGGATATCGACCTTGAGGCAAAACTTTCGGATGCGGAGAGAAGGGTATCCGAGGCGCTTGTAAAGCTTAACCTTGTGGGAAGGCGTCGGATTCAGACAAGCTATTCCGCCCTTGCCCATGGTCATCAGGAGTCCTCAGACCTTGGCGGCCGCCGCACACCCGATGACGACTCCATATTCTCTATTATCGAAGAGAAACCCGACGCGCTGTCATCACTGCTCTTACCCGCCGGAAAACACACCGGCAGTGCCCTTCATGAGATACTGGAAGAGGCGATCTCGCATAAAGGTGGCATAGGATGGGCATCGGATGGTGAGATTCCCGGTTTTCTTAAAGAAAAAGCGATAGAGATTCTGCGTTTTTACGGTATTGCAGCAGACAAGCCAGGTGAGGATGGATCAAAAGTTATAGAACATGCTCTTATCCTGGTGAGAAGGGCTTTAAGCAGTATCTACAGTGTGCCTGAATTTGGTGATATCTGTTTGTCAAACCTGGGCACAACCGACATGCGGGCAGAGGCGGAGTTTCATCTGGGAGCTTATCCTCACTGGGTCCTCGGTTACATGGATCTTGTATTCCGTGTAAAGAACACTGACGGCAGTTACAGGTATTTTGTGCTTGACTGGAAAAGCAACTGGCTTCCTGACTATGACAAGGCAAGTATCGAATCCAGTGTGATGGAATCAAGGTACGATTTACAGGCAAAAGTCTATTGCCATGGGCTGCACTCCTGGCTTGGCGGTCTTTTGGGAGCAGATTATGATCCATCAAGAAATCTGGGTGGAGCGGTGTATGTTTACCTGAGGGGGCTGGAGCAGGAGAGAGGGAACCCGGTGTGGTTTTACAAGGCAGAGCCGGAATCGGATACGTTATTTGTAAAGAAAGAGATTGAGAAGTTTGGTGGTCAGAGAATAAGTTGAGTTAATAGGGCGTGAGGTTTTCTACAGTACAAAATATTTATTAAGAGACAAGGGGTGGTTGTTTTGTCGTGTTGTCGTACACTCATATATCGTGTTGTCGTCCTGTCGTATTCTCGTGTTGTCGTAATGTCGTTCTGTCGTTCTTTCGTACTCTCGTATTCTCGTACTTCCCCTGCCTTTAACACGTCTTTTTCTTAAACCTTAGTATCGGACTTATAACCTTAGTAGCAACAGAGTTGAACAAATGTGAAAAACCTTATTACCTTATTTTTCTACACCTTTGATTAAAGTTTCCTGATAATGTTTAATAAACATATCATATTCTTCAGCAAATGTTACCTTTTTATGGTGTCCCGGCTGATTCAGGATATACTTACATACCTTATCAACATGAGATTTCGATACTGAAAAAGCGGATGCCGACTGTTGCCAACGGAAATTAATACCACATAGATTATTCTCATTTATGAATTTTTCAGAGCTCTGAGCTACAACTGTAGCCAAATATTCTTCTGGTAATGCGGGATTTCGTGAGATCAGAAAATGCATATGGTCCATATTTGCGTATATTGCATATAGTTTAGACCCATTGTTCCGTATAATTCCGGTGATAAATTTCTCGATTCTATCACGGTTCCTTTCCGGTATCAGCGGTTGTCGTTCAAAAGTTGTGAAGACAAAATGTGTGTACAAGTTATGGTATTCGATTTTCATAATTACCTTTTTTAATAAGGTAATAAGGTTATGGCCATTGTTTTTTCTGTTTGCTACTAAGGTTTTAAGTCCGATACTAAGGTTTTAAGACAAAAGATACATTACTAAGAGTTGGACAGATAGCAATATCTGGAAACGTTTGCGATGATGTATCATTCGAGGAACTATACTGTCCCTTCAGCATGTCTTTTTCTTAAACTGGAATTGCCCCGAAAAAATGGACACGTGACTAAGCAATTTTCTTCCGT
>DAOTAZ010000144.1:0-8404 GCA_035382965.1 Chitinispirillaceae bacterium
GCGCGGTTTCGTCATTATTTACAAAGGCACTGAAGAAACTCCTGAATGCAGCCCCTGAGTCCAGGATTGCAGTGGTAACAGTATTGTCCCACGATGAATCGGAATAGGAGAAAAGCCTCACCTTCGATGGTGTAGTGACCGCCAGAAAGTGCTCTGATGAATGTAAAGCGGTTACCTGGCGCTTCGCGGAAAGAGATCCTGAAATTGCAAAATCCTCTATAGGGACAATCGATGAGGAACCCGGAGTCAACACCTCGGTATCACCCGTACCAGGGTTCCATCTTACTACCCCCCCATCCAGGCAGGCAAAGAAAAAACAGTTTCCGCCATATACAACATCCATCACCGAAACATTGGCTTTTTCATTGCCGGTTACACTGTCTGACCAGAAAAGGCGAAACGGCTTTCGCTCAATCTCTCCACCATCGTGCCTGAATGTATATATCTCCTGCGGACCGCTTTCCGTATCCGTAACAGCAACTGCAAAACCCCCTCCACTTACCATATTGTAAATGCCTTTATCCATACATCCCAATTTGTAAGCAAACCAGTTTGAGTTTTCCGTCACGCGTCCGGCCAGTTTTCCCTGCCCCTGGATAGTATTAAGAGAATAACTGTTGCCCTCGAGTGCCAAAATCCAGAGAGTGTCATTTGATCCTGAAAGATGAAGGATCTGATTTGAAGCCAGTCCCCGGGTGCTGGTGCATCCCGCAGAACAGGCATCTTGGACCGGAATTATTAAAAGCCCGATTCCGGAAAAAAGGATTATTTTACTTGCGAGAATCAAGTACTTGCGCATCACCAGGAACCTCGAATTTAAAGACTTCGCCGGGTATTTTAGAATTGAATGATGTCTTTTTGAATCTATATGTGTGGATATTTCCGTTGCGGTCTGTCAGTTTCAGTTCATTGACCACTCCGGTTTTATTTGACGCATGCACTTCGATTGTGTCCCATGATGAATTCCCGGAGAGTGAATCTGCTTTCCAGAAAAGAATTGTCGAGGAACCATCGGTTCCTTTCAGGGTGAAAGAATAATCGCTGAGCCAGGAGGAGAGGAGTTTTGAGGGATGATATGAAAAATCGAGGTCCTGAAGATTCTTAATAATTACCTGTCCGCTTTTTTTGCTGTACTGCCAGCAATCCTTCCCATCACTTACAACTGTTTCACTTCCAAGTTCCAGGCGGAACCTGTCTCCCGGAGCCAGATAAAGTTTTCCCTGTTTACTCTCTTTGCGCTCTCTTACACTCCACCAGATATGCAAATCGAACTGAGTCTCAATTGTCGCATTCTGGTTATACTTCTTTTTGATCAGTGATTGAATTTCCGGCTCAGCAGAAAACACCACGAAACAGGCTGAAATCACAAGAAGCAAAGCCGCAATTTTTTTAAACATTTTATTTCTGTCCTTTTTTACCGGATGGGCTGCATCCGACCGGATCGATGCCATTACCGATGAGTTTCAAGGTACAGATCCAGCTCATCGGGTTTCACCAAGACCTCTCTGGCTTTGCTCCCGTCCTGGGGACCTACAAACCCGGCCCGCTCCAACTCATCCATCAGACGCCCGGCGCGGGCATAACCGATCTTCATGCGGCGCTGAAGCAGTGATGTTGATCCCTGTCCAATACTCACGATTGTTCTGGCTGCCTCTTCAAACAGTTCGTCTCTTTCACCATCGTCATAATTAACGCTGTCACCACCACCGGATCCATCATCCAGTTCAGCAATGAAGCTCTCAATTTTCTCGATATGGAACTGTTGACTGCGAATATCCGCTACAATTCTCTCTACATCCTCTTCAGAAATAAAAGCCCCATGAAACCTTTCTATCTCAGGAGCCCCGTTCCGCAGGAAAAGCATGTCTCCCATTCCCAGGAGTTTTTCCGCCCCGACATGCCCCAGAATGGTGCGGGAATCGGTAGACTGAATCGTTCTGAAGGCAATTCGGGAAGTCAGATTTGCCTTGATAGGACCGGTGATAATATCCACAGAGGGGCGCTGGGTTGCCACAATCAGATGAATTCCCACTGCACGTGCCAACTGTGCTATTCTCTGAATCAGCCCCTCAACATCTTTTGAGGCGGTCATCATCAGGTCCGCCAATTCATCAACAAGGATAACGATAAAGGGAAGAGGTTTATTGTCCTGCTCAGGAAGAATTCCATTCAGCTTGCCGGATTCCAATCTGGTATTGAAAGAATCGATGTTGCGCGCGCCGACTTTCGCAAGCATCTTATACCTGCGCTCCATCTCAATTACGCCCCACTGAAGCGCCTTGACAGCCTCCTTGGATTCCGTCACAACCGGAGACATAAGATGAGGAATTCCCTCATAAAAAGCCAGTTCAACCTTTTTGGGATCGATCATGATCAGGCGCAGCTCTTCCGGCTTCTTTGTCATCAGCAGACTGCAGATAATGGAGTTGATACACACACTCTTACCGGATCCGGTCTGACCTGCGATCAGGACATGAGGCATTTTGGTAATATCTGTAACATAGGGTGCACCGGATATGTTTGTACCGATCACTGCAGGCAGCTTGGCTTTTGATTTTCTGAAAGCATCGGAACTCAGTATATGTTTGAAGTGAACTATCTGTCTGGTGGCATTGGGAAGCTCTATACCGACGGCTGATTTTCCGGGAATAGGAGCCTCTATACGGATTCGCTGCCCGCAAACCGCCATAGAGATGTCATCATGAAGATTTACAACCCGGCTTACTTTTATTCCCGGAGCCAGTTCGATCTCATAGCGGGTAACCACAGGCCCGGGACTGACAAAGACCACCTTTCCCTCAACCCCGAAATTAAGAAGGGTTTTTTCCAGTACCATGGAGTTGCGCTCAATACCCTCTTTGTCAATAAGGCTTGACAGAGGGGGAGGATCGGGGAGTATGGATGGATCCGGGATACGATATGGTTTTGAAGGCTGCTGGGGTTTTTCCTCGACAGGAGCCTTCTTTTTTTCATTCCGAGGCTCCTCGTCATCAATTCTGAAAGGGATCGCGCCTTCATCTATCCCCTCTTCTTCTGTGTCAACTTCTGCGGTCTCGACACTCATGATCTTGATAGGCTCTTCTTTCCTGGCCCGGAATGCAGCAAGTTCTTTTTCCAACTGCTGCCGTGCCTGCTCTTCCACATCGTCAATTGCCCCTTTGACAGGGCTGACAGCGGGTACAGGCGCAACCTTCTCCTCTGATTCCTTCTGCTCAACGACCTGAGGCTCAACCTTCTTCTGTTTGGACTGTTTTTCAGCTTTCCCTTCAACAACGGCGGGAGCTTTATCCTGGTTTGATTTTTCCTTTACCGGGGGTCTGTATTTCAGTTGCTCTTTAAAACTTTGCCACCATCTGGAGAGTATTGAAGCGCTCCAAAGAGCTGCAGCACTTATCCACCCGGCAAGCCGCTGGGGTGAAATCCTGAGACACCAGAGAACTGTGATAAGAAGGGCCAGCGATCCAAGGAAATAGGGTCCGAAAGTATGAACTCCGAAGACAGGTTTACAGATATGTTTTACAATAAACATACCTGCAAAATTCTCGGTTGTCTTGAATTCCGGTGTGACTGCAATATTCGGGAGATGATGAATCGCCAGCAGGAAACAGACTTCCAGTGTCAGAAGCACAGCATAAAAGCCTCTTCTTACTGAAATGGATTCACCCTTGAGCCTGACCCATCCTAAATAGCACACAGAGAGAGGAAAAAAGAAGGCCGCAACAGGTCCCAGAAGAAAGATAAGACCTGAGGAGAGGGCGGTTCCGAAATAGTATCCAAGCACATTGGAGGTGTTATTAACAAAATGAGAAACGAGAGAAATCAGTACCAGTACGCCAAAAGAGAGAAACACCAGTCCCCAGATCTCATGTCCGAAATCCGAGGATTTAGCCGCAGCAGTTGATTCATCTTTCTTTTTCTTTGCCATAATTTATCTGCCCAGACATTTTTGTTCAATGGTGTAGAGAATAAACCGGGAACTCTTTGCTTTTTCGGAGAGACAGGGGTTTTGGGTTATCTTTGTGTATTCTTCCAACACCCTTGCAGCTTCCTGAGCCCTTTTAAAAGAGGCAATCAGGATATCCGATTCATTTTTACGGGTCATCTCCTCCGGCCTGTTTTCATTCGCAAAGCAGTCAGAGCCGGTGTCCCGGTTTGCGAGCAGTTTTTCCCTGCCCAATCCATCTTCGATCTCCTGAAGAGAGTGCCGGATACCTTTTAGTTCCGCAGAGAGAGTGGAGTCATTTCTTAGAAAGCGGAAATACTCCTCGATGACTCTCAATGCCTCCCGGAGTCTGTTCAAGTTGGCGTCCAGAACTCTATATACCGGATCAGGAACAGTCAAAAGGCAACACTCCTCGGAAATATCTCATCAGGAAAAAAAATATAACTAATGTAATAAGTACAGGTCGAGGATTAAAGCCAATTTTCAGGGATATTTGCTATTTCTGTGTCTGAATTGGAATTAGTGAGAGGAGGATGGGGTTGGGGGTGTGAGGGAATCTGTTCCCCCTTTCCCCGGAGGAGAAATAAGGACTCAGCCTTTGGTCATTAATTCACCCCAGAGATGAATTAAGGACTATAGCTTTGGTCATTATTTCACCCCAGAGGTAAATTTTCAAATCCGCAATCGATTCTCATTTCCGGAAAATTAATGAAAACGGAATTTCGCTTCATACGAAAACAACCCAACATTTTCCACATTTAATGTGGAATATACCTATCCTCTTTCCTCTCATTCTGGCACAACTTTTGTCTTTAATCGCTTCACCATAAAAACGGGACTCTAAATGGTCACATTAGGAAAACAGATTTCAAACAGCAGTAATCTTCTCACTGCCAGCCTTTTTTCAAGCCACAGGAAAACAGTGCGGTTTGTGAAAACTTTCGATATAGTCATAGTCGGTGCTGGTCCTGCTGGTGCCTGTCTTGCCTGGCTGCTCTCAAAACAGGGACTCGACCCTCTAATAATCGACCACACCTATTCCACCGACAGACCAATGGCAGGAATTGTCCCTTTCTGCTACACTGGAAAATTCCCTGTGCTTAACGCTGTTTTACGGAAAGGGTACTCAGATGGCCGGGTTCATCTTCTCTCATATTCAGGCAAAAGAGTAGAGGTCAGCAGCGGGAAAGATGGCATACCCGCAGCCGTGTCATTTTTTAACCCGGGCAGGTATCTTCTCGATTCCGCGATCTCCAGAGGCGCCCGCTTTATTCAGGAAAGGGTAACCGGAGTTTTTCAGGAAAAAGGGCTCTGGAAAATAGATACCACTGAACATCAGTTCCGGGCCAGGATGCTTGCCGGGGCAGATGGGGTAAAAAGCATTGTCCGCAAGGCAGTTTCAAAACCATTTCACTGTAAAGATCTTGCTCTCCTTTTTGGATACCAGGTCTCCGGTATGGAGGAAACATCGCTGATAAAATTCACCAGAGGTCGTCGGGGATTACTCAAGGCATCCGGGGATACAGAACTTTGTGCGGTAGAAATCTCCGATACCTTGTATAACTCACCAGGTCTTAAAAACGATCTCGATACATTTCTTCAGAATCAAAAACAGAGCGTAAAAATAGAGAAATGCTGGAGCGTCCTTATCCCTCAGGCTTCATCAGAGGAATTCTTTGATCAGCCCTGCGCCGGTAATAACTGGATTCTTCTGGGTGATGCAGCCGGACATGTCAATCCTTTGACCGGTGAGGGTATACTCTATGCACTTTGGTCAGCGGATTTAGCCGCTCAGGCTATCACTGCTGGAGATATGAGGGTGTACGAATCACTCTGGAGAGAGGAATACGGTGATGATCTTAGAAGATCCATTCCCTCCAGGGATCTGTTTTTCAAACCGGGTTTTATAGAGGTGATGCTTGGGCTTGCTGGAAGGAGTCCGACTTTTTCCAGACAACTATTCTCACTCTATTCCGGGGAAAACACTCCCAGGAGTTTTCTGAAAAATTCGGCACTTATGCTTCCGGAAGTCTTGTGGGAGATGGTAGTAAAAAAGTCCGGTTCTTCAAGACCTTGAGAATAATCCGCAGGGTAGGAGTATCTGTTATTAATTCTGCAGTGCTTATTTGAGGTGATTCTGAGATTTATCAGTCTCACTTTCACCTGCGAGGTGAATTTGTGACTTAAGCTGTTAAATCATCAATTCATCTTCGAGGAGAATCAGTGAGCATTAAATCGTTGATCCGTTTATTCGCCTGCAAGGTAAGTTCTTAACATGAATCATCCATTCACCTTCGAGGTGAATCAGTGAAACCAAAGCGATCGACTTTTTCTGGAATAATATTTCCAATTCTTTTTACTGGACATCCGGAGAGAATAAAAAAGATAGAGGACCGGGATTAAGGCACTCCGCTATTTATATTCATTAGTTCTTTCACAAAGTTCCAAAAGCTTCTTATCTGAACTCAGAACTGGAATTTAACCCATGATCGAAATCAGGTATGGAATCGATATCTGTACAATCGGATTTTTTACTATCGATTCCGACCACAAAAACACCATTTGGTGGTGAACTATTGATAACAGACGAGGAGAAAAACTCATGCAGCCGGATTCAGTAATTCTTAAGCGTTATGCAGAGGTATTGATTAACTTTGCTCTCAATGATGGAGAGGGAATAAAAGCGGGTGATGTTGTATATGTAGTTACTCAAGCCCCGGGTGTTCCACTTGCCAAGGAGGTTTACAGAGCGATTCTTAAAAGTGGTGGGAACCCTTTGATACAAATACAGGATGATGATTTCAGATTGATTCATCTCCAGGAGAGCAGTGATGAGCAGTTGAAGTTTTTCCCGGAGAAGTACTACCGTGGTCTTACAGACAATATCGATCATTATGTAAGAATTCTGGCAGAAAAAGATCCTCTTTATCTGGCTAATGCAGATCCCAGAAAAGTAATTATGTCCAATCATTCAGTCAGAAAATTCAGGGAATGGCTTGATGAGAAAGAGGATGCAGGGAAGTTTACATGGACCCTTTGCCTGTATGGTACCGAAGGGACGGCAAAAGAAGCGGGATTATCTATTGATGAGTATTGGGAGCAGATAAGGCGGGCCTGTTTTCTCGATGAAGATGACCCCATAGGAAAATGGCGCTCTGTCAGCACCCAGATGAATGCTATTCTTGAGCAATTAAACGAGATGCCCATCGATAAGGTCCACGTGAAGTCTGAGGGAACAGATTTGATTGTCAGTCTGGGAGAGAAGAGAAAGTGGCTTGGGGGACGAGGAAGGAATATCCCCAGCTTCGAAATTTTCACATCACCGGACTGGAGAGGGGTCGAGGGGAAGATATTTTTCGACCTGCCACTGTACAGATATGGAAACATCATCAAAGATATAAGCCTGGAAATCAGGGGAGGTAGAATCGTGGAGGCCAGGGCAGCCCAGAAAGAGGAGCTTTTAAGGGAGATGATCTCTCAGAAGAATGCGGATAAGATAGGCGAGTTTTCTTTAACGGATAAGAGATTTTCCAAGATCACCCATTTTATGGCAGATACACTTTTTGATGAAAATTTCGGTGGTGAGTACGGGAACTGTCATCTGGCGATCGGGAAAGCTTATCATGATGCCTGCCAATGTGACCCAAAGGAGATGACTGATAAGCAATTTGAGGATCTTGGTTATAATGATTCTCCTGAGCACACAGATATCATAGCTACCAGGGACAGGGAGGTTACCGCAATACTTAAAGACGGGTCAAAGCGGGTGATTTACAGGGGGGGAGAGTTCACCTTCTGATACAGGGGAAGTGGCAGATTAATGGCCGGCTTTTTGCTTTTTTTATAAATGTATTTCATTTGGCACGGAAAGAAATAAATTCACCCGGAGGACGGCAGGTTGAAGTTTCCGGTTTGGATTAAACTAAAAGATAGGAGCTCAACATGTCGGCAAAAATCGGCGATACTGTTAGAGTGCTATATACCGGGAAACTGAAAGACGAAACAGTGTTCGATAGCTCCGATGGTGAGCCGCTGGAATTTGTGATTGGGGATGGCATGGTCATACCCGGATTTGAGGAAGCGGTAATCGGCATGGAAGTCGGGCAGCATAAGACCATTGAGGTTTCTTCTAACAAGGCATATGGCCCTCATTTGGACGGACTTGTAGCAACGGTAAGCAGAAGTCAATTTCCTGACTCGGTTGTTCCTGAAAAAGGAAAGCAGATAAGAGTGGCTAATCAGTTGGGCCAGACATTTGTCATGACCATAATTGATGTTACCGACGGATCAGTCACTCTCGATGCTAATCATCCGCTGGCAGGAAAGGATTTGATTTTTGAGATAGATCTGGTTCAAATCAACTAACTTCAAAATCCGGCACAGAGATTTTCTCTGTGCCGGATTTTTCGGGTGTGCGGAATTTTTTGTGTAAACTGGTATATAGTGCAGGTGTATTTAATG
>DAOTAZ010000145.1:0-8381 GCA_035382965.1 Chitinispirillaceae bacterium
AATTTGGATATAAAATGGAGATAAAAAATGGCTGAACTACCAATCATGTCAGTTTCCGGAATTCGCGGTGTAGTCGGAAAAACAATAGATCCGTATTTCGTTTCCAGAATAGCATTCATCCAAACCAAAATCTCCGGCGGCGGGAAAGTGATCGTAGGAAGAGACACCAGAAACTCTGGAGCGATGCTGGCTGAGGCTGCCTTCAGAGGAATCCGGGCAGCAGGAGGTACACCAATCGACCTCGGAATCGCCCCCACCCCCACTACCTGCCTCTGCACCGCATCACTGGGCGGCTCAACAGGAATCATTATCACTGCCAGCCACAATCCAGGTCAATACAACGGATATAAAATGGTGCACAGCTCCGGACGGCTGTTCAGGGCAGATGAGTGCCAGAGAGTCTATAAGCAGTTTCTGAATGGAGAATATCCCAGTAATGAGGAATTGGAAAAGGCAGAAGCCAGCGCTGAATCCAGTGTTGATGGCGCGGAGATCCATGTCGGGAAGATTCTCTCCAGAATTGACGCTGAAGCGATCAAAACCGCCAATATCCATATCGCTGTCGACTCGATCAACGGCGCCGGAGGAGCGGTTTTCCCTCTGCTGCTCGAGAAACTCGGTGTCAAATGGTCAGGGGTGCATAATAAACTGGATGGAGATTTTGTTCATAACCCGGAACCCCGCCCTGAGCATCTTGGCGATCTCTCCAACCTCTTGAAATCAACTCCAGGCAACTGGGGAGGGTTTGTGTTTGATCCCGATGCGGACCGACTGGCAACGATGGGCGAAAACGGAGAAGAGATCTCTGAGGAGATGACTCTTGTCTTTGCGCTTCAGAATCTGCTCCAGAGAGAGAAATCCGATGTGGCTACAAACCTGTCCACATCGATGCTTATCGATGATGTGGCTTCGAAATTCGGCGTAAAAGTTTACAGATCCAAAATCGGTGAAGCCAATGTGGTCGAGACTATGGAAAATAATAACTGCAGGTATGGCGGTGAGGGCAATGGAGGAGTGATTTATCCTGAGATAACCAATGCCCGCGATGGTCTCACAGGTATGGCCCTTATTCTGGAACTGATGGCCAAAACAAGAAAGCGTCTCACAGAGATCGCTTCAGCCTGGCCCAGATACGCTATTGTAAAAGAAAAGATCGAATGCAGCGGTATCGATCCCGCATCTATAATCGGTAAACTCGAGAAGAAGTTCTCCGGAGAGCATACCGACAACCTTGACGGGCTTAAAATTATCAGAGATTACGGATGGGTTCATCTCAGAGCCTCCAATACCGAACCGATCATTCGATGCTATGCTGAAGCGCGCAGCGAAAAGCAGGCACGGGAACTGGCGGATATGGTACTTGAGATCGCGAAATGCTCCTGAAAAGGAGAATTTCTCCTCTTCAGTAAGAAGGATTCCGATCTGTACTCCCGCCCGGGACTCTGTTTTCATGCAGTATTTGAGCCATGAAAACAAATGATATATTTTTGCATAAATGCTGATAATCAGGCAGTCTCTGCAAAGGGGGAATAAATGTACAGACACTGTTTCACTCTTGTTGTAATTCTTTTCTTTTGTCTTTCAATAAACGCTTCAGTAATAAGCGGTTCATCAACCATAAGCCTCAGCGGACCTGCTTCAGAGCAGCAGATCCAGACCGCTCGCCAGGGCGCAAGGGCACAGTTGAAGAAGAAACTGGTAGAATGGGTCTCAGAAAACAGCAGCTCTCAGAAACTTGACACTCTCAATGCTCTTCATAATCTCTTCCTTGAGAGTTTCGTAGATTCCTGTCTCAATTTAACCAAAGAGGAATCGTTTTATCAGGGAAAGTCTCTTACTGTAACCTACAATGTCACACAGGAGACAGCAGAGCAGGCGGCGAAGACTTATAATGAACAGCTCGATTCCAAAGCATTTCTGTTCTGGAGCGCCGCGAAAAACGTAGCCCAGGAAAACAACCCTGTTCAATTCTACAAATCAGCTATCCAGGCCCTCTCTTACGCCTCAGCCCGTATCGGGTCACCTGCGATACTTCCCGATGATGGAGGAAAAATTCTGGTAGACGTTATCAGGGATACTCTGCAGATCTTTCTGGACAAAATCACTTTCAAATCCTCTAATATGATCCTCGAGGGACGGGCCGGAAAACCTGTCAACAATCCCCCATCAATAACCGTAACATACGACTCTACGCCTCTTCCCGGAATAGGACTGACCGCACTTTATCAGAATGGAAAAGTGCTTTTCTCAACTGTCACAAATGAAGAAGGCAAGATGAGTTTTGACGGTCTCAAGATACCTTTCGTTGCCAACGGGACACTGATTTCTGTCAAGCATAACCCGGGCAGGATAATCGATGAGAATATATTCGTGAGCACAAAAGATCTTGGCCTGCGCCTCAAGAACAGCGGGGACCAGACTTTTATCTTCAAACTTTCCCGTCCCACATACTCTCTTGAGTACAAAGCCTCATCAGTGAGCCAGATTACTCTTCCTCCTGATTTTGCAGGTGATTCCCATCTTAAGAAATTTCTCAATGATTCCTGCCACATGCAGGCTGTTAAATCCGGGACACAGGCAGACCTGGCGATCTTCGTTCAGAATCAGGTGTCAAACTATAACTATGATGAAACCGAAGAGGTTGGTGTAAAGCTCACAGCCCAGATAACAGTGAAGGGTCTCACACTCGAACCCCCGAAAACCGAACAGGAACAGTTGATCTACGAGAAGAGGTACGAAAATAGAAACGATATCCCCTACGGGCTTTTCTTCTGGGAGGCTAACCAGAAGCTGAGAGAGGCAATCAAAAACACCATGAACCGCCTTTAAGCACCGTCTTATCCGGTGCTTTCCTCCGGCCTGTTTGCTATCTCCACACTCGGAGGACTTGAGAGGTAGAGTTTTCGCGCGATACTTCTGATGTAAAGCCTGGCCTCCCTGGCTTCAGCCAGGGTCCTCTCGATGTCTTTTCCATGCACACCGGAAAGCTCAAGAATAATCCCTCCGTGAAAATTTGTCTCGCTTAACTCATAAAGAACTTTTGTCCAGTCTATCATACCCTTACCTGGCGGAAGATGATCATCACTGGTCCCGAAATTATCATTTGCATGTACAACCTGCAGATGTCCCGAGAGTTTGTACATGATATTATAGAGATCACCCGAAAGCGTAGCATGCCCGGTGTCAAGACAGGTGGTGATATTCAAACTCTCCATCGACCCCATTATCCAGAGCATATCACTGATATTTCCAAACGGAAGATGGGGAAGCATGTTCTCCAGTGCCAGTCCCACATTGATGGAATGGCACTTTTTAGCCACCAGATTGAGCACACCGGAAACATTTCTCATCCTCTGCATTCTCTCCTCAATCGAAAAGCAGAGATTTTTATCGGGTCCGGGATGGATTATGAAGTGACGCACATTCAGAATCGAAGCTGCCTCCGCCGCTGTCATCAGCTCCTGGAAAGAGTATTCCCGATGAGACTGGTCGAGCGAGGAGATGTCAACATCCACAAACGGAGCATGGAACGAATATGCCTCCATCCCCAGTTCATCAAGCCTTTTGGCAACCAGTTTAATTGTGTCAATGTCGTGAAAATTCAAATGTCCGGGTGATGAACAGATTTCAACCATCCCGAAGCCGCCGTTGCGAATCGGCTCGAGACAGTCAAATATGCTCATCTGGTAGAAACAGCCTGTCGAGAGGCCTACCGGCCAGTCACTCACTCTTTCATCCTTTTCAGAAGAGGTTGTTTCAAGGCTTCAAGACTGCAGGAATTATGTGCATTGAAGCAAAACTGCATTTTCTTTACTGATTCACAATCAAAGTACCCCAGATTATCACGTCCGCTCCTGATAAGGGCAGCAAATGTACGGGTGTAAAATTCGGCCCTGGTTGCCGCATCATAGAAGTACCACTCCCTTCCCCATCCATAGTCGCGCTCATATTTCGACCTGATCAGCCCGGCGATATGCACCGGATGCCATCCGAGAGAAAGTAGCGCCCTGACCACCTGCCTGATCCCGGCAGGTTTCAAGAGTAAATCATTGGGATTCTGGAGTATGAATCTGATACAGGGCGGAAGAGACTCTGCCTGAAAGCGGTCATAGGTCTGAGGCCACCTGGATGGCACCTCCTGTTTTACAGAGTAGTACCAGTTATGATACTCCGCCTCGGGAGAACTCAGGTACGCACGGATCAGATTCAGCATCTGCCTTGACTGATCAGGAATACTCGCCGATGCGCGGGAGGCAAGCTCAATTGCCTTTCTCTGATCCCGCATCGTCTCGATCCCCTCATTGAGATCCATCTCAAAAAGAGGAACAGTAACCATCTGAGGTATCTTTCTCCAGATCTCATCATTGAGTATTCCGCTTTTCTGCCAGGGTTTAAGATACCCGCTGAACGGCACCCGGATAAGACGGGTGTTAAGGAGATCCCCGTACTCCGTAATGTCAAGCGAGATCATCTCCCTTCCCCTCTGCTGAGGAGGAACTTCGATGGCAGAGAGCTCGACAGGGATCTCACTTTCCTTTGAAGCCCTGTCCCTTACCATAATAGCAAGGTACTCCATGACAAGCGCCAGCCCGGCAAACGCGGCACCCAGATCACGCTCGAGAGGTTTATTTACCGGAGGATGGTTTTCGGAGTAACGTTTCACCAGGTGATCCGGTAATCGCCCGATCTGGCTTAGCATGCCGAAGGCAGCAGACTCGCGGCTTATGAGCCAGACAAAGTGATGCCCCCTTCCGCTGAGTACATGAAGAGGGGCAATGCCGTGCTCCAGCAGTATTTTCTCTATCGCCAGCTCCGATGGCCTCTGAAGGCAGAAGGCTCTCTGCGGGTCAAGGTAGGGTTCTGCCGGGAAATCGAAATTGACATATTCTATGTCAAGGTGAGCGATAAGCGAGTTTCTGTCCCACAGTGACCTGGAAATATCGAGCCCTCTGGATAAGAAGTATTCAAGTTCCTGAGGAGACCTCATGTCCCATCCTCTCTCATCCTCAGCATCACACTGGGCTATAAACATGCAGGTAGCAGAATCGAGACTCTTTCCCCCCAGAAATTCAATTATCCTTGCTCTGATATTCCTGTCTTTATAGTATGAGACCAGATCCATTTTTCTCACCCGGAAACATAGTTTCCTTTTCCTATGATCAACTGTAAGAAAGGTCCACTTAAAAGAGGAGAGGGTCCGTTACGGAAGCGAACACCTTTGCCAAACCATGTATTCTGCTGTGACGGGTCAACCTGTACTCCACCCTTTATTCCCATGGTAAAAACTTTCCTGCTTCTTTCCAGATGAAAAACGTGCATCACCGCTCCTCCAAACCCGGTAAGGAAAGTGGGAAGCCAGTAAACATCCGATGACACCTTTTTATCCGATGCAAATTCAAGCTCCGCGGTATTATGGGAAAAGCGAAGGAAAGTGCCGCCCAGGCTGAAAAAAGGATAGACTTTCCAGGATTCTCCGGGCATATTGAAACTAACCCCCATCAGCAGATTTCCGTTTATGCCAAACAGCGATGCCTCATGGTTGTTCTCATAACGATTTCTCCAGATAAGCCCTCCTATAGATGCCTCCAGAACAAGATTCTGTATCAGCAGATGCTTGCCGACCTCGATGGAAAGGGGTCTTGACGAGAATGAGGGAAGCTCAAGAGTTGCCATCGTCTCATTCAGTGAACTCAAATCAACATTGGCCCATCCTACACCCGCATAGGACAAGCGCTGAAAATCACTGGCCCAGTGATGAGTCTGTGATGCCATGAGTGGAGAAGCCAGAAGAACGGAAACCACAATTCCTTTACAAACACCTGTAAACCTCATACTGCCTCCTTTTGCACGTGAAAAAAACCTTTAATTTGACAAGGTTCAAATCGCATGCCAGAGAGAGTGCGGGGGGATGTACACTTTTTCTGAAGCAGTGTTTCAGGACAAAATTGGCACAGGTATTGTATTTACTATTATTAAACAGGGTTAAACCCGGTTTATTGACATAATGTTTTTGCAGAAAATTATCAGGGAAATAAATGGATACCGCAGAGGAAATTTCCAGAAAAGCGATAGCCCTGGGAAAGTTAACTCTCAGGATGACAACTCATGCCGGCTCAGGTCATCCCTCAAGCAGTCTCTCTATCCTTCACATAATCACAGCCCTTATGTACAAGGTGATGCGCTTTGATCCGCAGAACCCCTAGAATCCATCCAACGACAGGCTTGTACTCAGTGAGGGACACGCAGTACCCGTTGTCTACGCCGCCTACGCAGACCTTCAGGGCGCCTACGGAAACAGCCCGCAGGGGGTACAGTTCCTCTCCACCGATGACCTCGATTCCTTCCGTCAAATAAATTCTCCCCTTGACGGACATCCTAACCCCTCGGCGGGTTTCCCATTCTTTGACTGCGCCACAGGATCTCTCGGTCAGGGACTCTCCTGCGCCTGCGGTGTGGCACTTGCTGCAAGGCTCAATAAAATCGAAAAGAAAATATTCGTCATAATCGGCGACAGCGAATCCCGTGAAGGACAAATCTGGGAGGCGATGGATTTTCTCGTAGATAACAACCTCTCCTCTGTAATTCCGATCTTTAACTGCAACGGCCTGGGTCAGACAGGACCGATCTCTGCTCAACAATCAATAAATATCCTCGAGAGAAAACTGAAATCCTGGGGATTAAGAACTATAGTCATTGACGGGCACGATCCGGCAGATGTGCTTAAAAGCCTGAGAAAAGCCAAAGCATCCACATCTCCCACCGCTATACTGGCGAAAACTGTCAAGGGATGGGGTGTGAGTGAACTGCAGTCTGATAAGTCCCACGGCAAAGCTCTGCCGGAAAACAAACTGGGAGTGGCAATCAGGGAACTGGATTCATCGGCGGATTTACAAACGATTCCACCCGACCACAATCATCGCATGTACCCCCAGCTTCCTCAAAAAGTCACTCTGCCGCACAGAAAAAAGGGGAAGCTCCCCGACCCCGACTTCAACAAACTTCTTCATAATGATCCCTATATCGAAAGATTCAAACGGGGACTGATGAGCACCAGGAGAGCTTTCGGAATAGCCTTAAGGGAACTGGCTACTGTCGATGAGAGAATAGTGGCGCTCGATGCGGATGTAAATAATTCAACCTTTTCAAGATACATGGCGGAAAAATTCCCGGAACGCTTCTTCCAATGCGGAATCGCAGAGCAGAACATGCTCTCTGTCGCATCCGGACTCTCCTCAGGAGGCTTTATCCCCTTTGTGTCAAGCTTCGCCAAATTTCTTGTCCGTGCCTACGACCAGCTTGAACTTGCCCTTATCTCAGGTGCCAACCTCAAAATCTGCGGCTCTCACTCCGGGGCAAATATCGCGGCGGATGGTCCCAGCCAGATGGGACTTTCAGATATGGGATACATGCGTGCACTCTCAACCAGCTTGAATGTAAATGATGAACCACTAATGGTTATCTTCAATCCCGCATGCGCTGTGGCAGCATTTAAATGTGTTCAACTGATGGTGGACCGGGATGGCGCCTGCTATATGCGCACAATCCGTCAGGACACCCCCCTCCTCTATTCACCCGATGAAACCTTCGAGATAGGAGGAGCCAAAACACTTATAAGGGGAAATGATGTGGCAGTGATGGCATCGGGGTATATGGTACACACCTGCAAGGGCGTTGTGGAGGAGCTGAGGAGTGCGGGTGTGGATGCAAGCCTTTACGACTGCTACTCAATCCCGATCAAACCGGAGATTGTTATCGAAGCAGCAAGGGAGAATAAAGGGAAAATTATCACAGTAGAGGATAACTTCGGAAACGGACTCGGTGCCGAGGTCTCATCCATTGTCTCCGCTGATCCATCCGCCAGTGCAGTTGTAAAACAGATCTTTGTCAAACGGATGCCGAAATCGGGAATTACCGCGGAGGATGTTCTGGATTTTGTGGGAATGGGTATTTAGGGACGAGGGGACGAGGGCACGAGGGCACGACAACACGACAACACGACAGCACGACAACACGACACGAAGGTATGAGGATACAATAGGACGACAGTACGTGGATGGTACGAAAAATAGTCTCATATGTCATTTTGGCGAGTCTGCGATGATAAGTCTGCAAAATCACAAATGTTAAGACGACGACCCTTAGTATTTGTCAAAACCTTTGTAACGAATCTTTATCTCAAAAACCTTAGTATCTGTCTTAAAACCTTAGTAGCAGACAGAACAAACCAATGATCATAACCTTATTACCTTATTAAAAAATAACGACGAAGGTACAACGTTACGACAACACGACAACACGACAACACGAGTGTACGAGGGTACGAGTGTACGACAGGACGAAAGTACGATGGGACGAAAAGATGTCTCGTTTGTCATTTCGAC
>DAOTAZ010000146.1:0-8238 GCA_035382965.1 Chitinispirillaceae bacterium
TATTTATATTAACCGCATGACATTACGGGTTTTGCACAAAAAAGTCGGGCTTCCGGAAAGCACCATCGAGAGAGTCATACTTCTGGTTGGAATGCAGGGGTGTATGAGTGCCCTTATGGATTCCTTGAAGGGGAATGGTTTTAATGTGGTATGTGCAGGCAGTCCGGATGAAGCGGGGGGGATAATCGATGGTAAGAGTCCCGACCTGGTGATCTCCGAGTTGAATGGGGTGCCGTCAGGAGATAACTTAACCTCCTTCGAAAAACTCCAGAAGAAGTTTCCTTATGCAGAACAGGTAATTATTACCGGAAGCAATGTTGATCAGTTCATTCCTCTGATGCGCAGGTATAATATTGGAAACGTGTTGCTTGCTGGTTCTGAAAAGGAGCGGGAGGAAACCGGTTCTTATCTGCGTTCAATTCTTATCGATGACATGTGCGGGTTGGGATATCATTTCTCTGAAGAGAAGCTTAAGGTTATGTCGATACAGAGTTATGCGCAGGCAAAAGAGGCTTGTAACTCAATCACTGGTGTATGTCCTGGAAAAAAAGGCATTTTTCTGGATATTGCCCTTGATGAGCTGATTTCGAATGCCTTTTTCCATGCCACCCTTCGCCTCTCCGGACTTCCCAGGGAGTGCTGGTTAAAATATTCAGAAGTTAAACCGGATTGTCCTATCAGGTTAACCTGGGCTTACGATGAGGAGAAGGTGGGTGTTTCGGTTATTGATTTTCAGGGGAATTTGAGGAAGGCGGATGTACTGAAGTGGCTTGATACCTTCAGGGAGGGCTTTGCGGTTGAGGAGCATGGAAGAGGCTTTTTACTGGTGAGGCGGTTGATAGACAGGATGATTATTGATATCAAGCCGGGTAAAAGGACAGAGTGCATTGCGATTCAGTATTTCAGCCGTCAAAGCAGCGATAATAAGCCTTTGATGATACATGAGTCATAATAATTTTCCGGATTCGGGCAAAATTACTTTTTTAGGGAGGCCACAGAGGGCTATTTTTACACTGAGGTTAAAAAAATAAGCTTCTTTGCTTGGCATAAAAATAGCTATAACCTTCACCCCATGGTAGCTATGTTTCAGGTTTTAATTGTCGAAGATGATTCTGAGTTAAGAGAGGTTCTTAGAAGATCTTTGATCCGCTTGGGGTGTCAGGTCAGTATTGCTGAAAGTTCCGAGGAAGGCCTGGATAAGCTCAGTAGTGAGAAATATGACGCGGTTTTTGCTTCACTCTGTGTAAGAGCCAAAGGGGGGCGCTGCGTTGCCCGTTTTGTGAAAAATCAGGGCTCCAACACCAAGTTTTTCCTGGTAACCGGGTGGAAGGGTGAACTGGAGTCAAAGCTTCTTAAGCTGGACGGGATCCACGAGATAATTCATAAGCCGATAAATTTCAGTGAAATTCGCGATAAGGTCCTCGAAATTCTGGGTTAATCCCTCTTCTCCTCCTGCATTAATCAATGATTCCTGCCAATAAACACTTCTTTCATAACAAATAGGTTGAATTGTCCTCACTTAAGTTATAGAATCTATGCGAGATCCAGTGTTTTAACGTTGATGGTCGGCATTGGAGTACTGTCTCGATTTTTTCTTAAATTAAGGGTGGATAATGAGTTTTTCAATTACTTAGGAAACAAGTGGGCATTTTGTTATCAGTCTTGATATGGTATTTTCCCCATCAGAACCGCAGTTTGCTTTGGTACAGGAGTTTATTGACAGGATTCCTGCTCTTCATATAAAGAGAGTGACTTTGGATTTTTCTAATTGTAAGTATATGGATACCAAGGCGATCTCTCTGATTGTATCGATGTACAATGAGACAAGGGAGATGAGAGCGGAGATACATGTTGTCGGGGCAGATGATACGATAAAGGATCTGATGCGCTCGATTCAGCTTGATGAGATGGTTTTGATCAAATGAACCGGTTTGTATTTTTTTTAAAAATCTGTTGATTTTCCTTTTTTTTTGCCCTATATTATTAGAAAGCTGTTGTTGAACTTGCTAAGGAGATAGTGAATGAGTATTCAGAAACTGCTAATCGCTGTATTACTGGTTACTGCAGTTTCTTTTGGTCAGCAAACAGACACTGCATCCAATAAGAAAGCAACTACTCAATCCAGTATTTCTACTTCATCTGTAGTAAAAGATTCCAAACCCCTGAACAAACAGCTTGTTACTCGTAAAAATACCACTACCTGGTCTAAGATAAAAGACCTCTTCATGTAATCAGATTTCAATATCAGAGTTCAACGGTCACAGGTCATCCGGCCGTGTTCAATGCTTTTCTTGATATTTATTCCCCTGTGTTAAGTTTCAGAAGCTATTAGTATTGATCTCTTCTTTCTGTCCTCTGGTATAGTAAATGCTTCTTTATCGATTATCCACCTGTTAGAACAGTGCAATTGCAATAAGTTTTCAAATCGGATCAGGAATTGATGTCTTGGTAAAGAATGAAGATGAGCAAGTCAGTCAGGATCTGATCGAAGAGACATACAGGCTGATCCCTGTGGGGTTGGCTGCCACAATTATCAACGGGACTCTGGTTGCCGTTCTGCACTGGAATCTCGTTCCGCATCTGTTCATCATTATATGGCTGAGTATAACCTACCTGAGTGTCATAGTCCGCTTCTTATTCTTCTATCTGTTCCAGAAAAACAGGGGAAAATATCAATTATCGACCTGGAGGGACCTTCTGATTCTGTCCATGGTGGTTTCCGGAACAATCTGGGGATCAGCGGCGTTTTTTGTATTGTTTCACGATTCTTTGCCTCATGATGTACTGATCGCATTTGTTTTGGGGGGTATGATGGCAGGTGCATCAGCTACCTACTCAGCGCTGATGAGAACATTTTATGCTTTTACAATTCCGGCACTGATTCCGGTAACAGTATTGTTTTTCACCTCATCTACCCCGGTTGGTATCACTATGGCAACGATGTTGATTCTGTTTGGTACCCTTGTCACATTTATTGCCCGAAGCAACCACAAAGTGCTGGAATCATCATTTCGGTTACGCTATGAGAAAATGGATCTGATCTCTCAGCTCAAAGAGGAGAAAATTGCAGTTTCAAATTCATACAATGCATTGCAGAAAGAGATTAAACAAAGGGAAAAGGCAGAGAAGGAGCTTTACCAGGCTCACTCCGAGCTGGAAATGAAAGTCAGGGAGCGTACTGCGGAACTCTCCAGAACAAATGAGAAACTTCAGGAGTCGAACAGTGAACTTTCAGCTTTTACCCATACAGTTTCCCATGATCTCCGTGCCCCGCTGCTGAGTATCGATGGTTTGGCGGTAATGCTTCAGGAGGATTATTCCGGTAAACTCGATGCGGCTGGTTTAAAGAGTGTGGAAATGATCCGCAGGAACATCCGTCGCATGAATGAGCTTATCAGTGATCTCCTTTCATTCTCCAGGGTTGGTCAGGTTGAACTTAAACGTGTTGAGGTAAATCTGAGTGGAATTGTAAATGAAATCATTGAAAGTTTGAAACTAACGGACCCCCGGCGTATCATCGATATTACAGTCCAACCGGATTGTAAAGCAGAGTGTGATCCTAAGCTTCTAAAGATTGCTCTGGAGAATCTGCTTCAGAATGCCTGGAAGTTCACAGGAAAAACAGTTTATCCTGCCATTGAGTTTGGGATGAAGACAATGGAAGGAAAGAAGGTCTTTTATGTTTCAGATAATGGCGCAGGGTTCGATATGGCTGATTCTTCTAAATTGTTTGTACCATTTCAGCGTCTTCACTTAAATACTGATTTTCCAGGTACAGGAATAGGTCTGGCCACTGTTAAACGCATTGTGCGCCGTCATGGCGGTAAGATCTGGGCGGAATCATCTCCCGGTCAGGGGGCTACCTTCTACTTTACTTTGACTAAAACGGAAGAAGACCTTGCCTTTCAGTAGAACACCCCACTGGAAGCGCCCCCCCTTAATAAGGGGGATACCGATTCCGATGAGGAGGTGGTTAAGGTTCCCAGTCCAGACCAGATTCGACTCCGTAGAGTCTTCCGGTTACAGAGCCCAGGCTGATAGAGATACTGAACTCCTGTACAAGAACACGGCTTGAGGTGTTTGCCTTCGGTGACATTGAGAGTTCTAATGATAAGTAGGATTTGTTCGAGGTTATATCTTTGAATTTCGGAAAAAAATCAATAGCTATCCATCCCCTCAGATTATTAACATTCGAGAAAAAGCTCTCTTCACCTGTGTAGCTTTTGTTGTCACCCTGTATCAGATATAAAAGTGGTCCGGCTGTGATGTAACCAAACCCGGGGATATGGACCTGCAGTCCGATTGCTCCGGTCCCATCAAAGCCGCTATATGAGGCATCATGTTTGTTTCTGGATGAAAAGTACGTTGCTTGACCGATCCCAACAATTGATAAGCGTTCATTGAGAAACCAGGGAGTGGAGATCTTCAGGTGGGCTCCTCCTGAGAACCCGAATTTTCCATGGAACAGGGGAACCGTATCTCCCTTGAATACATATCGATCCACATCGAGCTGCATCGCTCCCAGATCCACACCTATGCCGAGGAAATTCAACGGGGCATAGTGCACTCTTGCATGCAGGCGGTTAAAAATGGAAGGGATCTCTTTGTTTGTTAATGTGTATCCTCCCAGATGGTATGAGGCGCCTATGGCAACTCTTGCCTCTGGAATTGCTGCAGCCGGGTTTGCCAGATTGGATGCCATAGCAGCGGCTGCGACACAAAAGATAATCGATATTGTTTTAATCTCTTTCACTTTATTCCCCATCGCTGATAATTGGCAGTATCAGTTTTTCCGGTGTTTCAGTTACTACACCCTGTGATTCAGCCCAGATCATGACTTCGATGCGTGTGGCATCTGATTGACCGTAAAGAATCTGGTTGAGTGCTTTTCCGCCGGATGTCTGTACTGTTCTGGTTATGCTGACTGCTGTATTGGGGTCAGCGACTCCATTATTATCTGCATCTGCATCAAAACATCCGTACTCAGGAATATAGCCTGGTTTGCTTTTATACTCTGCTTCCAGTTGTTCGATTATAGCGAAATTTGCAGAGTCCCTGCTGGTGTAAGCAGAGGGGCCTTTCCAGAATGCAGAATCTTTCAGAAGCTGGTTATATGCGGCCAGATAGACCGGGTCTTTCAGCGGTTCAAACGGGTCCCAGTAACCATTTTTATTAAGGTCTGCGAATTTAAATTTACCATTGCATTCATGTCTCTCTTCCACGGAAATGCTGCCGTATCCCTGCCGTATCCCATCGCCGTTGATATCTTCAAAAGGAGGTCCCGGCAGATAAATACCATCTCCGTTAATATCTTCTCCTCTGTTTGCAAAACTGTCTCCGTTGCGGTTTTCTCCAGGATCGAGGTGAAAGTTGTTGTTGAAATCTTCAAACGGGAGTACAACCAAAGCTGTATCGATAGTGTAATTGCAGATGCTCCCTGAGGCTCCCGAATATTCTTCCCAGGTGGGGTATATTTTTCTGGCTACATATCCCGATACCTGCAGGCTGAAATTGACTTCTGTGCCGTCTGCAACCGGATTCCCGTTTACATCGGTGACAATTGCCGCGCATGGCAGAATAAATGTCCCGTCATTGGGGTTTATACCTTTGAGGATATTTGTTCTGATGGTTATGTATTTCGGCGGACCGGCAAAAGTGAATTTAACCGTGTCCGATTTGACAGTTGAAAAATTGCCGGCTGTGATCCAGACCTGGCGATAGAAGCTGGGTGTTTTGCCGGAAACCAGATAAGTAAACGCCGAACCGTCATCAGCGGTAATTGCCACTGGCGGATCGAGATATTCACCACCGCTGGGGCCGTTTACAATATTAAATGCGATCCGGGCATCTTTGACTCTGTTGCCCAGGGAATCATAGGCCACAGCAATTATTTTTGCACGGCTTCCGTTAATGTTGATCACTTCAGGTGTACCCGAAAGAGTGATTTTCCTGACAGCATTTGCCTTGAAATAAAGCGGGAAAGATTTTGTTGTGATTTCACTGGATGTACGTGCTAGGACGTAAATTACAGCGGTGCTGGCGAAATGAGGATTGCGCAGGTAGAAACTCATTTTACCGCTGCTGTTTGTGGTAAATGTCCTGGCAAAGAGGGTATCGAGTTTACCAATGGTGACGCTGACCTGAACCTCGGCTCCCGGGATCGGGGTGACTCCATCGCCCTTAAGGTAAGTAACGTTTATAAGTGTGGAATCGGAACTGTCAGCTATGCATGCCTGACCTGCTGCAGTATCGATAAGGATGATATTGGAGGAATAATTCACTACTACGTATCCGTTTGCACCAGCGGCAGAAATACGTATTGTGTCCATGCCTGAGCCGGTACCATAGACTTTGCAGGTTGCCTCTCCGCGGTTATTGGTAACAGAGTCTGCCGATGCGATTATTGTTTTATCAAGCTGTTTGGAAAAATTGACCGGTTCACCAGCTATAGGATTTTTGGCTGCATCCAGAAGTGAAATGGAGATACGCGAGGTGTCTTTCCCGTTGCTGCCTATGCTTGGAGGTTCGGCATTGGCTGTGAGTTCGACACCTGTGAATTCCACCTGTGCGGTTTGCTGTTTTGAGGGATCGCTGCTCAGTACTGCTGTGATGGTAGCTATCTGGTTTCTCCTGTCGCTTGTCAAATAGGCAACAGCTTTACCGTCATTGTCGGTTGTAGCTTTTCCCGTAATCATCCCTGCTGTTGTGGAAAAAGTGATTACATCTCCGACAATCGGGTTACCGGATTTATTCTTGATGTAGACAGTAACGGGTGCTTTACTTGACCCGTCAGCGGCAATGAATTCCGGAGCCCGCATTGTCATCACTCTGGTGGTGATAAACTGGATAGAAGTATCCGCCGATGCGTATCCTTCTGATTTGTCAAATCCAACCACTTCCAGGCGCATTGTTCCCTCATAAGGGAGGGCCTTGATTGTAAATGAGCATTTGCCTGAACTGTTTGAATTTCCGGAGAAACTGTCAGTCGTGTCATCACCGGCTTCTGTTTTGTAATAACGGGTCAGCACGATGCTTTTACCGGAAAGCGGATTTCCGTTGCCATTTACAAAAGTAGAGGTAAGGACAGCAGAATCCGACTCCCTGGTCTGGAGAATGGTCTTGTTCAGTGAAAGGCGCATCACGAGACTTGTAACATTTATCTGTACAGATGATTCTGTGCCTGATGAGAAGATTGAGACCTGATCATATCCGTTGGACAATGCCTTTACTCTCGCTACTGCACGTCCCTCATAATTGGTTACGGAATCGCTGCTTAAGATTTTCAGATTGGATTTGGACCCGTTTTTCAGAGTAAAGTAAACCGGTGCCCTGGCAACGGGAATTCCTGATGCGTTCAGTACCTGAGCGGTTAAAACCGATGTGTCTCCGACAGCGATGTTTGTCTGATCAGACAGGATGGAGATTGTAACACCTCTGAAAGCAACTTCCGCCTCATCGCTCATCGATTTGTCTGAAACCAGAAATGCTGTTATAAACGCGGTGTCATTTATGTTTGAACTGATCAGTTTTGCTTTGGCTGTTCCATCGCTGTTTGTAACACTCTGCCCCGAATTTGAACATCCGCCCTCACCGACGATAATACCTGATGTAGACACAAACTGGACGCATTCATCGCTTACAGGATTGTGGTTTTCATTGAGCACTCTTACTGTTATAAAGGTATAATCCTGCCCGTCTGCTTTGATAATTGTCTTTTCAGGAACTACCTCTATGAGTTTCTGGATTTTCACCGGGGTGTTTGTAACCTCAAATCGTACAGTCTGGCGTGCGGTCGAACATTTTATCGAGATTTCAACTCTTCCGGGATTTTTATCCGTGAACCGCAGGGTAACCCGTCCGTTGTTATCAGAGATCAGAGAATCGTCAAGCAGGGTTCCTTTATTGGCTGAGGCTGTTACGGTCAATCCGGCCAGGGGCAGAAATGAATCGATAATACTTGTATCACCAAGGATCTGAACCCTGATGGCAAGTGTGTCGCCTAATCTGACATAAGCGCTTTCGGGGCTGGCGAAAATTGACGGTGTGATTTGATCTACAGATGGGTTCAGTTTTGGTCCGGTTGGTCCTGAGATGGCCGGATCACCGTTGTCATCACGGATTGTACAAAAGAATCCAAGCAGGAGTATCAGGCCGACCGTCCAGAGATTACGTATTGCGGTTCTCACAGAAACAACCCCCTTTTTCTTCATAATCTGAAATGTCCACTAAGGAGTGGAG
>DAOTAZ010000147.1:0-8073 GCA_035382965.1 Chitinispirillaceae bacterium
TTTGCCAATCGTCAGATCATTCTTCATCAAGTCCGCAAAGCCTTTTCCGGGATTTTCGGAAGAAGTGCTGAGGATTTAGGGATGCATCAGGTATATGATGTCGCGCATAACACCGCCAAGCTGGAGACCCATGTGGTTGATGGAGTGGCAAGGAGGCTTCTGGTTCATAGAAAGGGTTCTACAAGAGCGTTTGGTCCAGGGATGGAGGGGGTACCGGAGGTGTACAGGGAAACCGGGCAGCCGGTCATAATAGGTGGAAGCATGGAGACTGGTTCTTATCTGTTGACCGGGGTTTCTGAGGGAGCTCAGAGTTTTTACTCCACGACACATGGAAGCGGTCGTGTGATGAGCCGTAAGGCAGCAAAGAAGCTTTTCAGGGGTAAGGAGCTTCAGGAGAAGATGGCAGAGAAGGGGATCTACACCAGAACCAGCTCCTATTCAGCACTGGCTGAAGAGGCCGGAGGTGCTTATAAAAATATCGATGAGGTGGTTGAGGCTGCCAGTCTGGCGCATATAAGTCGTCCGGTTGTGCGTTTTTCACCCATAGGAAATGTGAAAGGCTAAGCGATGCCCTATGAATATCTGGAAGACATAACCGTTTCTGATGCAGGATTCAGGGCCTGGGGAAAGACGCTGGAGGAGCTTTTCACGGCTGCTTTTGATGCTACCACAAATCTGATGGTGGAGGATCTTGGTTCCATCGGGGAAAAACAGGTTCGCTCTGTGAAGGTCGAGGACAATTCTGAAGAGATGCTGCTTTTCCAGGTTCTTCAGGAGCTAATCTATTTAAAGGATGCTTTCCGGCTGTTGCTGCGGCTCAGGAATGTCTCAATTGAGAGGCACGGAGAATCGATTGTTTTTGAAGGGATGGCTGTTGGAGAGGAGATAGACGATGCCAGGCATAATCTGGCAGTAGATGTAAAAGCTGTTACTCTGCACCATTTTCAGGTAATGAAGACTGATTCGGGATGGGAGGCTGTTGTTGTGCTTGATGTTTAACCTGATTTCTGTGGTTTGATAGGCAGGAACGAGGAAAGTTTGTAAATGTCTTTGACAAAAGACAGATGCCGGGCAGAGTTAATTTACGACAGAGGGGTTTGATATGGCTTTTGAGAGAGAGATGGAACACGAGGTGCGCATTCCGGTAATTTCTGATGATGTCAACCTCAGCGGGAGTCTCTACATACCGGAGACTGCCCAGGGCCTGGTTTTGTTTGTACATGGATCCGGGAGCAGCAGGTTCAGTCCAAGGAACAGGTTTGTTGCCCAGTATCTTAATAACGGTGCTTACGCGACACTTCTCTTTGATCTGCTGACCCGATCTGAGGAGGCTGCTGATCTGATAAGTGCAAACCTTCGCTTTGACATAGATCTTCTTGCCAGGCGTTTAAGTGCTGCAAGTGACTGGGTTGCTTCGCAACCCGATCTGAAGACTCTTCCACTTGGTTATTTCGGAGCGAGTACTGGTGCTGCTGCAGCCATTTCTGCCTCTGTGGGTCGTACAGACGTAAAAGCGATTGTCTCCAGAGGTGGCAGGCCTGATATGGCAGGAATGGATCTGGGCAGGATCAGTGCACCGATACTTTTAATAGTGGGTGGTGATGATTATCAGGTTTTAGAGCTGAACCGGAGGGCGTTTGAGGCGATCAGGGTTCCGGCGAAAAAACTGGAGATAGTTCCCGGGGCTACGCACCTGTTCGAGGAGCCGGGGGCATTGGATGAAGTCGCACGGCTGGCGGTTGACTGGTATATGCAATACCTGCATTAAGGTTTGAAATCAGGCGACCTGTTGCTCTGAGCGGAATTTTCCGGGTGTTGTCCGGTGGAATTTCAGGAAGTACTTCTCCATTTCCTGGGCATTCTGAAAGCCGCATGCTTCTGCCACAGTAGCTTCATTGCAATGAGAGGAGCGCAGTCTTTCCTTTGCTATTTCGGTGCGGTTATACATCAGGTAGTTCTGGAATGACAATCCTGTAAATGATTTTATCAGCTTGTTAAGTTTTTTAACAGAGATCTTAAGGTCTTTTGCAATGTCTTCTTTTGCTGCATTTTTCTGGGTAATTCGCTTCTCCATTGCTTCTTTTATTCTCTCAAATGCTTTTTCTTCTGCTTCAGATCTTTTAGTAGTTCCGCTTGTGCCGGTTTTTCTGAGAGAAAAGATGAGTAATTGAATCAGAAGTGTTAAAAGGAATCCGGAACCGAAAGAGATACCACCGATCAGTAACCGGTTTTTATAAAATGGCTTTGGATGGAATTTGATAGATCCCCAGACAAATGGACTGTAGGATGCTACAGGGCCGTGGTTGATCCATGGACTCCTGACAATGTTGTTGTCTACAAGTGTCTTGACCACCAGATTACAACCTATTTCTTCAGGCAGAGGTGTTGCAATCTTTTCCAGAGGTATTGAGAAATAGATCTTAAAACCCTTGAAATCCTCTTTGGTCACATGGTGTTTGAAGTCACAGAGTTCAGTGCTGGTGATGAGTTTGAAGCTTCCGCTGGAATCAAACTGAGGATTGTATATGATCCTGTAGGGCTTTCCGTATAGAGGAACTGCATAGGAGAGGATATTTTTGTCCGGATAAGGCTTTCTGCCCATGGATGGGTCGAGCATTATTTCCATCCCCATACCCGCGAGTTCTTCACGTGTCACATTGGCATAAAACAGGGGGTCTTTAACTTCAAGTAAAACTGTTATATCATTCTCATTCCAGTATAGAGATGAAGTTACGGTACCCGGAGAGCGGGCGTATTTAAAAGAGATTGTATCAGATTTGATTTTTTTTGTACCTTTATGATCGTAGTGGATAGTTTTCAATGGCCTTTTAATGGGTTGATGAACAAAGAATACGCCCTCTCTTTTGGTTTCCTCTTCTTTCCAGTTACCCATAATGGCTATGGCAAGAAGAGAGACACCGGAGATAAGCTGGTTAGGGATATCTGAAATATCCCACACCGTTTGGAATGGAGCTTTTGAGACTGTGCCCAGGTTAATAATCACTGCTGAGTCCTGGACATTCATATATCGGGCTTGAAATTCGACCCTTCTTATTCTGGTATCAGATTCCACCAGCAATGTACAGACTGGGGTACTTATAAGCGATCCCTGCTCAGGCAGGGTAAAGCTGATAGATTCCTGTGAGGAGGCTATTGAGAACAGGGAGATAAGTAACAGACAGGCTAAATTGTTTCTGAAAATTAAGCCGGAATTCATTAAAAAGATTCCTCTTGGAAAGAATAATCGGATAAGCTTAAAATAATAAGCGATTTTGTTATCGGAAAGCATTAAGAGTAATATTGTTGAGCTTATTATTGAGGAGGATTTTTTTTGGAATGAGAAATGGGCGCAGCTGGACTCGAACCAGCGATCTCCGCGATGTGAACGCGGCGCTCTAACCAACTGAGCCATGCGCCCGTGGAACTGCATAAAATAGAACGATTATTCAAAAGAGTCAACCCTTTTTGGTGCCAAACCGGAAAACGATTATTTCGTTTTTGATCAAGATTCGTGCAGTTATGCGGTGCTTTATTGTATAATTGTCTTTCCGGTCTGCATTACAGTGGCCGGTCATATATCTTTCCGGTTTATGACTTATAGTGCAAATCTATGGAAATGCAGAGGATAAGAAGTTATTTTATGGTAAGATCTTCATTTAAAAGGACAGGTAAATACTGGACATGAGGAGCCTGATAGAATCTGGAATCGCCGTATTGGCAGCTGCCCTTTTCACAACGGGTGATGCGCGGTCAAGTTCCGGATTTTATTCGGATATTAATGATTATTTGATGAATGCTCCTTATTCCGAAGCTCTTGCAGGAGCAGATTTAAGCACTAGTTCCGGAATCTTTCCTGCAAGCACTCCTGCAAATCTGGCTTTTGATTCTCTTAACACTCTCTCACTTTCTTATGCCAATTACTTCCATAACACTTTCAGCACTTCGCTGCTTTCATTCAGTTCACAAGCAGGTGAAAACATTGGATATGGAGTTACCCTTGGGTACACATTTTTGCCGGATGTGGAGATAACCGCCAACTCAGATACAAGCGAAAACGGTGATCCGGTTTATGATCCGGAGATAATCTCTCTATCAAGGATCTATTTTCGTACTGGGTTGGGGTGGAAGTATCACCTTAACAAATCTGTTATAATAG
This sequence comes from Chitinispirillaceae bacterium, assembly GCA_035382965.1. Classification (GTDB taxonomy): domain Bacteria; phylum Fibrobacterota; class Chitinivibrionia; order Chitinivibrionales; family Chitinispirillaceae; genus JAAYIG01. The sequence goes on from DAOTAZ010000147.1 coordinate 4,157, forward strand.
CGGCGGGCGGGGCAATTAACGGGGGGCGGATAAACCTTTCAGAATACCGTGGATATAGCATCGGGATGGACCTTGGGGCCAGGGTACTCTTCAGTGATCCCGGGATATCTCTGGCGATTTCTTTTGAAAATATAGTGAGAAGTGTTGTGTTCTGGAGCGAATCTTATCGTCAGACAGTATCTCCCCATATCAGGGTTGGGATAGGCTGGGAGAGGGAATTCCCTTATATTTACGGAAAGGTGCTGATCGTGTATTGCACGCCGGATCTTCTGTCTAATGAGGGAATTAACTATATTGGTAGTGATGAATTAGCCGACGGTGTTGATATCGAGGATCCTGAATTCCGCAGGGTATCCAGGAATCCATCGATGCTTTTTACAGCAGGCAGATACGGACTGGAGTACACTATAATGAGCAGGCTTGCTTTGAGGGTAGGTTTGACTCAGGGAAAATTCAGTTTCGGAGCTGGAGTTAATCTGTTTGGCGGACGGGCAGGGCTTGATTTTGCCTATTCATCTGTGCTGGAGTTTGCCGGAGCAAGTCAGATCAGTTTAACTTACCGTTGGTAAAAAACATCTTTGATTTCGTTTCTGAGATTTTGAATGAGCCTTCAAGAAGAATGCCTTGTCTTACTGGCCGATAATGATCAGAGCCTCTGTTCGGCCGTTTCAGAATACCTCTCTTCTGTTGGAATCAAGACAGCTTTGGCTTATGATGGTGTACAGGCGATGGAGATGCTTGAGCAGATCAGGCCTCATGTAGTTATTGCGGACCTGAAGATGCCGAAGATGGATGGGCTGGAGTTTCTTAAGAATGCCGGGAAGATGATTTCCACTACACCGGTAATTATTACCGCACTGGATCCTGATCTCGATGTCGCGGTTAAAACAGTCCAGAGTGGTGCCTATGACTACATCCTCAAACCCTATCAGTTCGAACTGCTCCTTCAGAAGATAAACCAGGCTATAAAATCTACCCGTTTGATGCGTGAGAATTTCATGCTCAACGAGATGGTTTCTCTTTACGATATCACAACCAGGCTTACCACTACCCACAATCTTGACGAATTGCTTGATATCACATTCCAGTTCTGCCTTGAGGTATCAGAGGCTGAGAGCGGATCTCTTCAGCTTATAGATAAAGAGAATCAGGAACTGGTCATGGTGAGGCAGAAAGCGATCAACACATCCAGTGTCCGGTCACCGCTTGCTGACCTGACAGAATGGACCATTTCCAAGTGGGTATTTACTAACGGAAAATCGCTTCTGCTGGCGGATGGCAAAACCACTCCTGAAACCGGACTGAATTTCTCCAGACAGGACATATCATCAGCCCTCTCAGTGCCTATTAAAGTTTCAGGAGAGACTATAGGTGTTGTGAATCTGAACCGTACCAGCAAGTCTCCTCCATTTACTCTTTTCAATAAGAGCGTTATCGATGTACTGGCATCACAGGCCGGTGTAGCTATCAACAATGCCAATCTTTATCATTCCATCAATCAGAAGCTCGATGAGTTGATGCTCATTTCCAGTTATTCCGAGCGGCTCATGGGACTGGTGGATAAATACGATGTGATAAGGTGTCTTTATGAAACCGCGATTCGCAATTTTCCCCTCGATTTCATGGGATTTCTGGTGGTACAGCGCAGAACTCATGAGTTTATGTACTGGTCACGGGGAGAAGTCGAAGAGGACATCGTGAGGGAGATTCGCAGGGAGGTTATAGAAAGTTTTAACACTGCTGTTTCCGGACACATAAGTGAACGTAAAGTTTTTATCAGAAGGATAAATCTTTCAACGAAGACATCCGGGCATCTGAAGCTTCCATTGGCGTTCAGGTATGTGATACCGGTTGTCTGGGAAGATCTTAAGTTCGGCGCAATCTTTTTCGGATCATCAAGAGAGATGCCGGGGGAGTCCGAAAAGAAGGCTCTTCTGTCCAGTCTTGTGAGTCAAACAAGAATTGCCCTGACAAATTCAAAGCTTTACAGTGACATGAAGGAGAATTATATCCGAACAATCAAAGCTCTTGCAATCGCTGTAGACGCAAAAGACACCTATACTCACGGGCATTCGGAAAATGTAATGAACATTGCGGAAGAGATCGCACGGGAGATGAAGATTGACGAGAAAAATGTGGGGATTATCCGTGATGCCGGTCTGCTTCATGATATAGGGAAGATAGGAATCCCGGGATATATTCTTAACAAACCGGGACCTTTGACATACGAGGAATTCAATGGCATCATGAAGACCCACAGTACTCTTGGCGCCAATATAGTCAAAGATGTTCCATTCCTTCATGACCTTCATGACCTTATCCTTCATCATCACGAGCATTATAATGGCGGCGGCTATCCTGACAATCTCAAGGAAGATCAGATTCCCATAGGTGCAAGAATTCTGCATGTTGCCGATGCTTTCGAGGCGATGACTTCCAACCGGCCTTACAGAGACAGCCTGGGGAAGAAAGAAGCTATAAAGCGTCTGATTGAAGGAAGCGGGAAGCAGTTTGATCCGGTTGTTATCAAAGCATTTCTCAGGGTCGCTTCACGGAAAAACTGGCTTGATGAGAATTCATCGATTGATGAAATGCAACCATCCCAGAGACAGGAAGTATAAAAACACAGGAATCAGAGCTATTTCAACTGCGGCTTTAACCATAAGGAAAGATTTTTACTGCTTCTTATTTGTATCTGAAGTATCTTTACAGAAAACACAGATAGTTCAGATCCTAAGTGTAGCACCATCATAAAAAATCCCCAACATCGCGCCGGTTTCATCCGGTTCAGAGAGGAAAAAAATGGATAAGAGAATTATTTTGACGGCAATCTGCTGTTTTGGGTTGTTCTGTGGCAAGGGTGAAAACAAGGATGCGGCGATAATTGTGGAAGGTAAAGTGATTACCCGTAAGCAGGTTGAAGAGGCTGCAGATATGATTCACCAGAGTATGATAAGCATGTTTCCCACAAAAGCCTTTGAAGGGATCTCACCGGAATTGTTGAAAGGTGCTGCCAGACAGCTTATTGCCAATGAGCTTCTGCTGAAGGAGGCAGACAGGCGCAAACTCTCTTTTGACAGTATGATGGTGGACAGTGCGTTTAAACAATTCAAGAGCAGGTTTGGTGATGAAGCAATTTTTAAGCGTGAATTGGCAGCGATGGGGCAGACAGAGGAGGGGATAAAGGGTGAGATGCAGAAAGGTGCTCTGGTTGATACACTTTTAAAAACAGTTCTGAAAGATATCGATTCCATAAAAGAAGAAGACTGCAAAGCTTTTTATGAGGAAAACCGGTCCAGGTACTTGAATCTTCCAAAGTCTCGGGTGAGCCAGATATTCTTTTCATCAGATACTTCCACTGTAATGAGAGAGAAGAAAAGGGCTGAAGCGCAGAAAGTGCTGGATCAGATCAGGGCCGGAGCTGATTTTGCCAAAACAGCAGCCAAGTTTTCAGGTGGTGATATCGGGTGGTTCAAGCAGGGAGATCTGAAGCCTGAACTTGATACAATAATCGCAAAACTGAAAACAGGTGAAGTTAGTGATCTTGTTCCGACAGAAGCTGGATTTCATATTCTGAAGAAAACAGATGAAGAACCCGGTAAACCTCTTACGTTTGATGAGGTCAAGGATCGTATCAGGATTTCCCTTGAATTGAGGAAGAAGAATGAATTTGTCACTTCATATATTGACAAGCTGATTTCAGAAGCTGATGTCCGTTACAAAGATACATCACTGGTATATGTACCTCCTGTAGACAGTGGGAAAAAATGAGTCTTTTTGTTCCTGTAAAACTGCTTTACAGGGAATTAAAGCCGAGGCTCATCCAGACGCATGGTATCAGAGGAGCTCACTTAGGTTACACTTAGTGAGCACAATCTTGCCATTGTCTGTTTATATCAGGATTCTTTCTCCAACCG
>DAOTAZ010000148.1:0-8067 GCA_035382965.1 Chitinispirillaceae bacterium
GCAAATGCGATAATTGCGGTGCCTGGGATACAATTGCCGAGATTCGGATCTCCTCAGGCGGTGGTTCAAAGCCGGTAAAAAGCGGCATTGTTCCACAACCGCAGCTTCTTTCCGAGTGTAAATCGACCGATACTGCCCGTGTAAAAAGCGGATTCAATGAAATTGACCGGGTGCTTGGAGGAGGTCTGGTAAAGGGCGCCTTTATCCTCACTGGCGGCGATCCCGGCATAGGCAAATCGACCCTTCTCCTCCAGTTCGCCTCCAGGTTGGCTGATGCCGGTATGAAGGTGATGTACATTACCGGTGAGGAATCCTCGGAACAGGTCACGATGCGGGCGAAGAGGCTTGGATGTGCAAATTCTCCGGTTCAGGTAGTGACAGAGACTGCAGTGGAATCGATTCTGGGAATACTTATGGAGCACAAACCGGAGATGGTTGTGGTCGACTCAATCCAGACAGTTTTTACAGAGGAGATGGAGAGCGCTCCTGGGAGTGTTGCGCAGGTAAGGGAGAGCGCAGCAAAACTTCTGCGTTATGCAAAAGAAAACGGAACAGTTTTTTTTCTCATCGGACATGTGACCAAGGACGGCTCCATAGCCGGACCAAGAGTTCTCGAACACATGGTGGATACTGTGCTTTACTTTGAGGGAGATTCTGTTTATCAATATCGTATGTTAAGAGCGGTGAAAAACCGCTTTGGACCATCGGGTGAGATTGCGCTTCTTTCCATGTCCGATTCCGGGCTTTCCGAGGTATCGAATGCTTCCGAGTTTTTCCTTACAAACAGGCACAACCCCCAGGTGGGCACATCGGTTGTTCCTGTTCTTGAGGGGAGCCGTGTCCTGGTTGTGGAACTTCAGGCGCTTGTAAACAGATCTCATTTCGGTCTGCCCCAGCGTGTGGCTTCAGGCATAAACCCTAAAAAGCTTTCACTCCTTCTTGCAGTGCTCGAACGCCACGGAGGCATAGTACTGGGTGATCATGATATCTTTTTCAATGTTGCCGGTGGCCTCACCGTTTCTGAACCGGCCATTGACCTGGGAATCTGCGCTGCTGTTCTCTCCTCATTCCGTAACAAGCCCATACGGCAGGATATTGCATTTACAGGCGAACTGGGGCTTGGCGGGGAGGTACGGATGGTAAGCAACATGGGACCGCGTATCAGGGAGGCGGCACATCTGGGATTCAAAGAGTGTATTGTGCCTCCGCCGGGGAGGAATTCCGACTGGTTTAATGATTCCTATGGCGTAAAGCTGATACCATGCAGAAAAATCGGGGATATCCAGGATCTGGTCTTCTGAATCCCTGAATTGAAATCGACCGATTGCGTTCCGAAAACACAGGGTTTCTTCAAATACTACACTTTGTGGATTAAAATACCTCTACTCTGTTTCTTCCGTTTTCCTTTGCTCTGTAAAGAGCTTTGTCTGCTTTCTTTATGAGTTCATCGATATGGCGGGCGTGCTGACGGTAAACTGCGATACCCAGGCTCATGGATACATGCACATCCTCTCCTGACGGGGCTTTGAAGGTGATCTGATGAATCTGGGATCTGATACGCTCCGCGGTCTCTATTGCCCCCTCGAGATCTGTTTTTACAAGCACAAGAGCGAACTCCTCACCACCGTATCTGGAGGCAGTGTCCACACCCTGACGGATGCTTTCATTGAGGTGGGATGCGACTCCCTTGAGCACAGTATCTCCGAACTGGTGTCCCCAGGTGTCATTTACTTTCTTGAAGTAGTCTATATCGCAGATGATAAGAGTGAGAGGGTCGTTGTAACGTAACGCCCGTGTGATTTCATCTTTCAGAATCTGCTGGAATTGCCGGTGGTTGTACAGTCCGGTGAGACCGTCATGGGTGGCCAGTTCCCTGGCCTTTTCAAATATCATGATTTTCTCTATTGCCAGACCTGCCGATGTTGCGATTCGGGAGAGCAGCTCTTTGCATGAATCTCCAAAAGCGTTACGCTTCAGTGATTCAACCAGGATAAGTCCCTTGCATTCATCAACACCCACCGGAACCGCCAGAAAGGAGTTAAACTCCTCATCATCCCTGGGCTCATCATCGAAGTACTTGATTTCCTTGTATTCCTTTGAGTAATTGCGGCTCAGGCACAAATTCTTGGCGTATGTCAGAGCAGCCAGGTTTTTATCTTTAAGAGAGAATTGCCGGTTTTTGAAGAACTCTGCATTATTTCCCCATGCGCGCAAGATAGACGCGTTTTTACCATCCTCGGATCTGATACTGATTGTGAGCCGGTCACAGGCAATGGCAAAGGGGATAATCTCTGTCATTTTGTCAAGTATGTGATCCAGAGAGAGATTCCTGAAGAACTCTTTTTATATGCTGCTCATCGCGGCCAGGCGTATATGCTCCAGTTTGTGCTCTGTACATAGATAAGTGCTGAAAACAGCCTGGCCCAGAAGTGAGGCTACAAGTGCGAGATACGCATGGTCCTCATCGCTGAAGTTTTTCTTATTTGTACTATCTACAATGATCGTCCCCCGCTCCGTGCCGCCGGCAATGATGGGACTGGCCATCAATGAGCGTATCCCCGCATCCTTGTTGTAATAATAGAGGGTCATGCTGTCGCTCATGATCTCCTTCAGATTAAGCTGCTTCAGACCGTCTTTGAGAAATCCTCCTATAACGCCCACACCGGGATAGATTACTGCCTCCCTGTTAATGAACTCGCAGTTTGATGAGTACCTTCTGAGTTTGAATCCTCCATCGAGTGTGGGAAAAAATACAGCCACAGTGTGTGCGTCAATTCTGGCTCTGATCAGTTTGATGCAGTCATCAAGAATTTCATCGACTTTGGTTTCAACATTCTGCCACTGGGTTCTGCGATGTTCGGAACCGAGGGCTGCGATCTGCACGACACCTGTTTCCTCATCAACCTGTTTTTGAGAGATTTTTGGGAATGCTGATTCTTTAGGAGATTCTTCAGGAGGAGCGGCATTGAGAGTCGTATTACGCCTTCCGGAGAAAACCAGAGTGACCAGAGAAGCTCCCAGACAGAGCGGAACACCGATTCTGGCAGCGTCTCCACCGCTGAAATAGAATGCAAAGCATAACAGGACTGTGGCTGCGGGCAGCAGGAAACTAAATTGACGCATGTTTGACATTTTTATCTAATGGTAAATTAATCGCTTTGCGGACCGTTTCCAGAACTGTTTCTTTAACGAGGGGTTTTGAAACCACACCTGTAAAGCCCATATTGAGCAGGCTCTTTCTTGTGATCTTTTTTACAAATGAAGTAATGGCTATCACAGGTATATGATTTGTTTTCTCTTGTTTCTTAAGGTTGTTAAAGAAACGGATACCATCCATGACCGGCATCATAATATCGGTAATAATCAGGTCCGGGATTTCCTCTTCAGCTCTTTTCAGTCCCTCAAAGCCGTTCATGGCAGTGAGTACCTCGAAGTCTTTAAACAGGAACAACTCCAGAAGATCAAGGGTATCATGGTTATCGTCGACAAGAAGCACTTTCAGAGTATTGTTCATCTGGCAGCCTTTCTATACAGTCCCAGCCCGATAACAAAGAAAATAATATTGCCGATCCACGCTCCAAGCAGAGTAGGCATGTGACCGTTCTGGGCAAACACTATTGCAAACCTGGAGATCAGCCAGTAGGAGAACACGAGGGCTAAACCGATGCCAAACAGAACCGCACCTCCCTTCCTTCCTGTACGGGCAGTAATGGCGACTCCAAGCAGTATTACGATAAAATTCATGAAAGGAAGTGCGATTTTAAATTCCAGTTCACCCATGTATTTATTGACTTTTTCTCCACGCTTTTTGGCAGCCTCGATGAAGCTTTTCAGCTCCCAGTAGCTCATCTCCTCTTTGGCTTTAATCCGCTCGACCATTTCAACCGGTGTGGATGTAAGTACGGTGTCCATCAGAGTATCAAAATATTCTATCCGTGGGACAGGACCACTGAAGTCCCGGAGCTTGCCATTGACAAAACGCCATCCTGTGCTGTCGTATATCATCCGCTCAGCCTGTATTCTCTGTACCACGCTTTTGTTATCAAATGATTCTCTCCATACATTACGGGCAATCTGCGGAACAGTGCTGAATTCCTGGAAAACAAAAATTGTGTTTGGGTTACCGAAGTAGTAGAAATTACGGCGGAACTCCCGTATCCCGCCTGATACTTTTCCTGAGGCATCCGGATTTTTCATGTTGTCGGCCAGTTCCCTTCGGAGCATGTTGGCTTTAGGGAGGATTTTTTCTCCTCCGTAAAAGGTGGCGACAGAAAGCACGATGCCCAGAAAAAGAAGAGGAAATGTAAGCTGGCGTATATTAATTCCGGATGATTTCATGGCGGTTATTTCACTGAGTTTCGCCAGCTTGCCAATGGAGAACATCGATGCCAGAAGGAGAACCACCGGAATAGTGATCTGAATTATCCAGGGAAGGTAATACCAGTAGAAAAGGGCGATATTTGCTAAAGAGACACCCTCGAATCTTTTAAGATTGCCGATATAGTCCAGGATGACGAAAATCACGGTAATCGCAGCCATAACTCCGATTACATAATTGAGAAACAGACCTATCAGGTAAGTGGGAAGAATACCAATGAACTTCCGGGTAATCCACCTTGGAGCCCAGAAAATCAAACCCGGGATTCTGAATATGAAATTGTTCGATATACTGCGCATGAATTTCTGCTCTTTACCAGCTATCTTCCGCCACCATGCGACAAGCCAGTCAAAACGGATAGTGGTTTCTCTGAGCATGAGAATAATCAGCACAACTCCGCAGATGCCTATTATCACATTTCCAGCCCACATAGCTACTGCCGGAGGGATAATCAGCTTGTCCGCCAAAGTTTCTCCACCGATAAGAAAAGCCCAGTAAGCGATAAAGAAAAACACGCTGTAGCTGGCTCCAACTGTAAGCCCGCCTCTCTTTGCCATTATTCCCAGAGGAGCACCTATAAGTACAAAAACCAGACAGGCAACCGGAATGGCGAATTTTTTATGAACCTCTACCATGTACTGGCTGATCATAAGGTCATTTGACCGGATGCGTCTCAGAAGACGATCGAGTAGATCGATATCCCGGCGTAACTCTACAGGTGAGAATCTGCGGGTAGAATCGATTCTCGCAGCCCAGGCAGCAAAAGAGGAATCAAGCGCTTGCTGGGTATCCGGACAGTTTGCGCTCAGAGAATCGAGCCGGGAGATTTTTGAAGAGAGAGAATCGAGCATCTGTCTGTATTCGGAATAAAAACTGGAGTTGCTTTTTTTCAATTCCTTTACATCGGAAAGCATCATCGAGGAGCTTTTTTCCCTGTCACTGCGGTAATCAGAGGTAGTACGCTGGAATTTGGAATCGACATTCTGGATACAGATTGTCTGTTTGTTGAATTTCCCCACGATGTATTCTTCGCTGTTCTTTCTGGAGATGCTGTGAGTTTCACCATTATAAAGGGTCAGCTCAAGGTATTTCTCATCAGGTGTCATCCTTACTGTACCGCTGTCAGCTACTGTAGTGGATGGATCCTGGCCAGGGGCGTCGCTGAAGATTTTTATTCCCCTCAGAAGCCCTGTTTTCGAATCGACATCTTCGGTATAGATAGTATACCCGGTGAAATCACGGATAAGGATTTTAGGTTCGATAAATGCGGCGGGTTTTTTCCGGGAGATGTCAGAGAGAAGATTTGCGGTACGATGATTGGCATCGGGGAGTATCAGATCATTAAAAAACACCAGCATCACTGCCATGACCGCTGCGGCAGCAAACACAGGAATCATCAGAGGGGAGAGGCTTTGTCCGGAGGCTTTTATGGAAGTGATTTCGTTATCACCTGACATTCTTCCAAAGCTCCAGAGTGTTGCGGTGAGGATAGCCATGGGGATAGCCAGAGCTATAATCCATCCGAGCTGGATTATGAAGATTTCCAATACCACGGCAGGATCGAGTCCTTTAGAGATGATTTTTTCGAGCAGGAAAGCCATCTGCTGCATCACGAACAGGAAGATGATAATGCTAAGGGAGACCAGGAAAGGGAAGATATGTTCTTTAATGATGTATCGGTAGAGGATCATGATAAAAAGGGAAAAGGTAAAAAAAAGAGTTTAGGAATATAGAGAAAATACTATTGTTATGGGGCGTTATGGGTTAATTCTGAGTATCCCGGAAGTGACATAGTGACAAAACCTCTTATCTCAGAGGTGTTTTGGTGATTTAATGGTTTAAGTTGCCGGTGATCTCAGAGGTGATTTTGTGATTTATCGATTTAAATTTATCCTTCATTTATGAGATAAAAAATCCCACCCCCCAACACTCCTCCACTCATTCCTGAAATCTTGTATTTTCTCCTATCATTACATCACGTCAAAGGAGAAAAAATGAACCGACTCAGAGGGGTGAATTTCGGAGGATGGCTAAGCCAGATTGATGCTATAAAGGAGAAGGATCCGGCAGCTTTCCCGGGTACAGATCTCCACATGCAAACTTTTCTGGGCAAGGATGATTTCGCGCAGGTAAAAAGATGGGGGTTTAACCATGTAAGGCTTCCAATAGACTTCTATCTCTTTTTTGATCAGGATGAAAATCCAATCCAAAGTCGGATTACTAACATCGATAACGCAGTTAAATGGGCGGAAGATAATTCTCTCTATCTAATTCTTGATCTTCATGAATGTCCCGGGCATGATTTTGCCGATTCCACCGATCAGCCTGTGCAGAAACTCTTTGATGATCCAACATATCTGCTGAAGACAGAAAAGATCTGGGCGTTTCTGGCTGAACGTTACAATGATAAGGAAAATGTGATTTTCGAGGTCCTCAATGAACCTGTGGCCCCTAATGCTGAAATATGGAATCAAATCAAGGATAAACTGTGTAAGAATATACGCAGATATGCCCCGCGAAATAAGATTATCACAGGCTCGAATATGTGGAACTGGCCTTCAACTTTTAAGGATTTAACACCTGTAGATACCGATTCTGTTATCTACTGTTTTCACTTTTACGAGCCGCTCCTGTTTACTCATCAGAATGCCCCATGGGTAAAAGAACCGGAGATAAAGCAGGAACGGAATTATCCCGGTGATTACGGGAATGGGTTCATACGTAAGTACGGCCTTGTCATGTCGGATGGGTACTGGGATAGGGATCGGTTTAGAAAAGAACTTGAGAATGTAACTGCTTTTCGCGAAAAGTACAAGGTAGAGGTTGTTTGTGATGAGTTCGGGGTGTATGCGCCGGTACCGCTGCAGGCTCAGCTCAGGTGGCTTGAAGACTTGCTGATTGTGCTTAAAGAAATGGAAATCGGTTTCTCATACTGGAATTACAAAAACCTGGATTTCGGTATCATCTCCAAAGGAGAGAGTCTGCATCAGAATCTTCCGCAATACAGTAACCCTGAGAGGATAAATTACGAGGTACTCTCGATTTTGAAGGGTAACTGAAAGACTCCCCAAAACCGGTGTGTAAAATAAACCAGGTAAAAGGATTATAGCTGAGAAAGGCAAAAGCAAAAGAAAAACAGAAGATTGCTGCTCAGGAAATTCAGGTATTGGTACCATAGTCAGCCGGATGATGCCAAAGATGACCGGAATCGGGATCTTGTTTCTGATACAACATGCTGTATCCTGTTAAATATCCCTTTTTTTGAATTGCTCCAGATGAAAAAATGGTGTACAATATCAATAATATGATCACCATGCTAGATTGTTGAGGTAATGATGAATCCTGGAAGAGAAGCAGCTCAGAAAAGAAGGTTGCCGGCAATGGTAATCGGGTTAATGGCAGTTTTGTGTATCAGTGTACAAGCATTAACTATCGAAAGCAAGGACATAGGCTATATTCCAGGGCATACTTATAATTATACTATCGCAAATTCAGCTCCTACAGGACTTGATCTGGCAGAAGGTACCGGCAAACAGTGGAATTTTACTTCGTACTCGGGATCCTACTACTACAAAATAACCAGAATTTACAATGTCAGCAATAACAGTGATTTCCCTGGAGCAACACTGGCTTTAGACTATTCAGGCAAAACGATTACTTCCTACACGGGAACCACGTACCTGAAGGAA